>NZ_JBEZZB010000326.1:0-3944 GCF_040638955.1 Actinoplanes sp. NPDC024001 | reverse complement strand
AAGGGCGACCACCACAGGCCATCTCCCGATCCTCGCCGAGTTCCGGCGAGACCTTACAACCAAGATCTCGTCGAAAGGATGGTGCCCTAGTGACCCCGAACCTGGTCTACGTCGTGGTGATCGGCGTGCTGTTCGCCGCCGGTGTCTCGATGGTGCTGGAACGCAGTCTGACCCGGGTGCTGATGGGCATGATCCTGCTCGGCAACGGCGTCAACCTGCTGATCCTGCTCGGCGGGCGGGCCGGGGCGCCGCCCATCGTCGGCGGGGCGCCGGAGTCCGACCTGGCCGACCCGCTCCCCCAGATCATGGTCCTCACCGCGATCGTGATCACCCTCGGGATGACCGCGTTCCTGCTCGCCCTCGCCTACCGCAGCTGGGCGATGGCCGGGCACGACGAGGTGCAGGACGACGTGGAGGACCGGCGGATCATGCTGCTCGCCGAGCGCGACGAGGGCCCCGGCACGGAGGACGAATCGTGACCTGGCTGGTGCCGCTGCCGGTGGTGATGCCGCTGCTCGGCGCCGCGCTGACGCTGATGATGGCGGGGCGGCCGCGCGCGCAGCGCACCGTCAGCCTCACCGCGCTCACCGCGACCCTGCTGGTCTCCGCGGCGTTGCTCTACCTGAGCACCACCGAGGGCACGCTGGTCGTCGCGGTCGGCGGGTGGGTGGCGCCGCTGGGCATCGTGCTGGTCGCCGACGAGCTGGCCGCGCTGATGCTGGTGGTCTCCGCCGCGGTCACGGTCTGCGTGCTGGTCTACTCGATCGGGCAGGGCATGGCCGACGGGCACGAGGAGACCCCGCTGTCGGTGTACCACCCGACCTATCTGGTGCTCACCGCCGGCGTGACCAACGCGTTCCTCGCCGGGGACCTGTTCAACCTCTACGTCGGGTTCGAGATCCTGCTGGTCGCCAGTTACGTGCTGCTGACCCTGGGCGGGACGGAGAACCGGATCCGGGCGGGGACCACGTACGTCGTGGTCAGCCTGCTCTCCTCGGTGATCTTCCTGACCGCGCTGGGGCTGGTCTACGCGGCCACCGGCACGCTCAACATGGCCCAGCTCGCCGGCCGGCTGGACGCGCTGCCCGACGGGCTGCGGCTGACCCTGCAGGGCATGCTGCTGCTGGCCTTCGGCATCAAGGCCGCGGTCTTCCCGCTGTCGTCGTGGCTGCCGGACAGCTACCCGACCGCGCCCGCGCCGGTCACCGCCGTCTTCGCCGGGCTGCTCACCAAGGTCGGGGTCTACGCCATCGTGCGCACCGAGACCCTGCTGTTCCCCGGCGGCCGGGCCACGACGGTCCTGCTGATCGCGGCGCTGCTGACCATGGTGGTCGGCATCCTGGGCGCGGTCGCCCAGTCCGACATCAAGCGGCTGCTCTCCTTCACCCTGGTCAGCCACATCGGATATCTGCTGTTCGGGGTCGGCCTGACCAGCCGGCTCGGCCTGTCCAGCGCGATCTTCTACGTGGTGCACCACATCACCGTGCAGACCACCCTGTTCCTGGCCGCCGGCCTGATCGAGAAACGCGGCGGCAGCACCGCGCTGGACCGGCTCGGCGGGCTGGCCCGGCTCAACCCGGTCCTCGCCCTGGCCTTCCTGATCCCGGCGCTGAACCTGGCCGGCATCCCGCCGTTCTCCGGCTTCATCGGCAAGCTCGGGCTGATCGAGGCGGGGGTCGCCGACGGTGGCCCGCTGGCTTGGCTGCTGGTCGCCGGCAGCGTGCTGACCAGCCTGCTCACCCTGTACGCCATCGCCCGGGTGTGGAACCTGGCGTTCTGGCGCGCCCCCAACCCGGCGATGCCGTCGCCCGCCGAGGGCCGCTGCCCGCCGTTGATGATCGTGCCCACCCTGGCGCTGGTCACGCTCGGCGTCGGGCTCACCGTGCTGGCCGGCCCGCTGTTCGCCGTCGGTGACCAGGCCGCCGGGGACCTGCTGCACCGCGACGGGTACGCGCGGGCCGTCCTGGGCGGGGGCGCGCCGTGATCGCCGGCCGGTGGCGGGACCGGTGCGTGGCCGCCGCCGCGCTGACCGGGATCTGGATGCTGCTCTGGGGCTCGTTCACCTGGCTGACCATGATCGGCGGCACGATCATCGCGGTGATCGTGCTGACCGTCTTCCCGCTGCCGCCGGTCACCTACGCCGGCCGGATCCACCCGCTCGGGGTGCTGCGGTTCGCCGCCCGGTTCATCTCCGACCTGGTCACGGCCAGCGGCCAGGTGGCGCTGCTCGCGCTGCGGCCCGGCCGGGTGCCGCGCTCGGCGGTGATCGCGGTGCCGCTGCGGGTCCCGTCCGACCTGGGCCTGACCCTGACCGCCGAGGCGCTGTCGCTGGTGCCCGGCAGCCTGATCGTCGAGGTGGACCGGGACCGCGGCGTGCTCTACGTGCACGTTCTCGACGTCACCGGCCCGGCTGACGCCGACCGGTTCCGCACCGAGGTGCTCGCTCTGGAGCACCGCATCGTCCACGCCTTCGGTTCCGCGGCGGAACGGCAGGCCTACCACCGGGAGGCGCACCCATGACCGTCGTCGCCGTACTGGTCACCGTGCTGCTCACCGCCGGCGCGGTGCTCGCCCTGATCCGTCTGGTCCGCGGCCCGTCGGTGCTGGACCGCATCGTCGCCACCGACGTGCTGCTGGCCATCGTCATCGTCGCGATCGCCGCCGAGGCCGCCTGGTCGCGCGACGCCACCGCCCTGCCCGTCCTGGTGGTGCTCTCCATCCTCGGCTTCGTCGGCTCGGTCAGCGTGGCCCGGTTCGCCACCGGGAAACCACGATGAACGCCGTCGCCGACGTGCTCGCCGCGATCTTCCTGATCACCGGTGCGCTGCTCAGCCTGTCTGCCGGGGTGGCGCTGGTGCGCTTCCCGGATCTGCTGTCGCGGATGCACGCGGCCACCAAACCGCAGGTTCTCGGCCTGCTGCTCGTCCTGGCCGGTGGCGCGCTGCGGCTGCGTGACCATTTCGGCATGCTCGCGCTGGTCGCGGTCTTCCAGATGGCGACCGCGCCGGTCGCCGCTCACATGATCGGCCGGGCCGGCTATCGCGCCGGCCAGGTCCGGCACGACCTGCTGGTCGCCGACGAGCTCGCCGAGAAACCCTGATCCGTACGTCGATCAGGCGCTCGTGATGTGTCACATTCGGCGCGGCGGCGGTGCTTTCCTGATGTGAACCAAGATGTGGAGCTCGTAGCGCCCGCCGGGCCGGTGTGGCTGCCCGGCCGCCGCCGCACGGCCGGGCGCGCCGAACGGGAGGACGGCGTGGTGAGTGCTGACCCCGGCGCTGTCCGGCCCGACCTGGAACAGGTCTTCCGGAGCACGTATCCGCGGGTCGTCGCGGTCGCCGCCCGGGTGCTCGGGTCCCGCGACGAGGCCGAGGACGTGGCGCAGGAGGTGTTCCTGACGTTCGGCCGGTCCGCGGTGCCGGCCGGCGAGTCGCTCGGCTGGCTGTCGGTGGCGGCGGCGCACACCGCGCTCAACCATCTGCGAACCGGGCGCCGCCGGGCCACCCGCGAGGAGGCCGCCGGTGACGCGGCCACGGTCTGTCCCGACGTCGCCGACACGGTCGTCGCGTCCGAGGAGCGCCGCCGGGTCCGCGAGGCGCTCGGCCGGCTGCCCCGCAAGCAGGCGATCGCCCTGGTGTTACGGCACAGCGGCCTCAGCTACGCCGAGGTCGCGGCCGCTCTCGATCTCTCCCCCGGCAGTGTCGGCACCACGGTGCGGCGCGCCGAGTCCGCCCTACGCAAGGAGTTGAACCGTCATGCGTCATCCCACTGACGGCACGCTGCGCCGGCTCCTCGACGAGCCGGAGGGTGTCGCCGACGCCGACCGCGAGCACGTCGCGGGCTGCCCGGACTGCCTGGCCGGGCTGACGGCCGCCCAGCAGGACGCGGCCGCCGTCGGTGCGGCACTGCACGTCGAGGCCGCTGCGGACGTCGACGCGGGATGG
>NZ_JBEZZB010000325.1:0-3957 GCF_040638955.1 Actinoplanes sp. NPDC024001 | reverse complement strand
GGCGCCGGTTTCACGGTGGACCTGGCATGAGCGAGCTTGCGAGCGAATCATTCGGGTTCCGCCGCGCCGATCGCCGCGAGCGCGCCGGTCGCGGAGCCGAGAGCCCGCGAGGTCCGGGCGTCGGCCGCCGCGCTGGTGCCGCACGACGCCAGCAAGCCGCGGCCGCTGGACCCGGGCGACAGCCCCGGCCCGCGCGTCGTCATCGAGAACGTGCACGTCAACACGTTCGGCGCGGACGCCACCGTGGAGGTGCGGCTGAGTGCCGGCGGGCGGACCGCGTCCGGGGTGGCCACCGGCCCCGCGGTCGACGGCTACCTGCTGCGCCTGTGCGCCACCGCGACCGCCGGCGCCGTCGACGAACTGCTCTCCACCTCCCGGCACGAGGAGGGTCCGGCGCGCTGCTTCGTCGAGCACGCCGCGGCCGTCTCGTTCGGCCCGATGCAGGTGGCGGTCGTGGTGCTGCTGCTCTCCTGCGGCGGCGGCTGGGTCGAGCAGCTCGCCGGCTCGGCCGTGGTCACCGGTGACGACCGGCACGCGATGGTCCGCGCCACACTCGCCGCGGTCAACCGGCGCCTTGAGGCACTGTTGGCCTGATGAAAGGCGCGGTTCTTGCCGACGACAGTCTGCTGTTGCCGGAGGGTGAGGTGCCGCCGCCCTGGCCCGCTCGCCGGGTCCAGGTCGGCGGGTCGATGCTGCACGTCCGGGAAACGCGGGGCCTGACCGGCGACGCCGAACCGGCGGTCTACGTGCACGGCCTCGGCGGCTCCTCGCAGAACTTCACCGACCTGGCCGGCCTGCTCGCCGACCGGCTCGACGGGCAGGCCCTGGACCTGCCCGGCTTCGGCTACAGCGACGCGATCCCGCGCTATTCGATCCCGGCGTTCGCGGCGATCGTCATCGACTATCTGGAGCAGTCCGGCCGCGGCCCGGTCCACCTGATCGGCAACTCGCTCGGCGGCTCCATCTCGGTGCGGGTGGCCGCCCTGCGCCCCGACCTGGTGCGCACGCTCACCCTGATCTCGCCGGCCATGCCGTTCCTCGACCCGCGCCGCACCGCGCAGGGCCCGGTGCTGCCACTGCTCGCGCTGCCCCGCGCGGACCGCCTGATGGCCTGGGCGCTGACCCGGATCACCGCCGAGCAGATGGCCGAGCAGGTGCTGGCGGCCTGTTTCGGCGACACCACCAAGGTGCATCCGCAGCGGCGCGCCGAGGCGATGGAGGAGATCCAGCTCCGCTACACGGTCGCCCACTACCCGAAGGCCTACCTCGGCACGCTGCGTGGCCTCGTCGGCAGCTTCCTGCGCGCCTACCTGCCCGGCGCTGACTCGCAGTGGCGGCTCGCCGCCCGCGTGCAGGCGCCCACGCTGGTCATCGGCGGTCTCGGCGACCGCCTGGTCGATCCGCGCGTCCCCGCTCAGGTCGCCCGCGCCGTCCCGGACAGCCGCCTGCTCGTCCTGCCCGGCGTCGGCCACGTCGCGCAGATGGAGGTCCCCCGCCTGGTGGCCCGCGCGATCGTCGGCCTCCTCGACGAGGTGCGCACCCCCCTCGGCTGAGGCCGGGCAGTCCTCTCACGCAGCTTTTTCCGTACGAGTTCCGCACAGCCCCGTGCCTACCCCGCGATCCGAGCACGCCCTCACGGCCGCAGCGCGACCGCCGGGCGTAAGCAGTCCCTCACTCTCGCGTGTGAACTTCGGCCGCCATAGGCGCCGCGATTCCCCACAGTTCGGGGTTGTGGGCGAGATGTGCCGTGCCGCACATGATCCTTGTGGGGTGGGCGCGTTCGACGGGATATGAAAACCTTGCACCTAATGATCTCGCGCGCCCCCGTCCTCGAGCCGGAATCCCCGCGCCCGGGGGATCGCTGGCGCCAGTCCTGGCTGGTCGTCTTCGCGGCGGCGATCGTGCTGCTCATCGTGGTGCTGGTCGGTCAACAGCTCACCGCACCGGTGCCGGCCGGCAACCCGGCCGCCGCGAGCTCACCGTCCGCCGCTTCGCCGAGCACCCCGTCGGCAGATCCCACGCCGAGCGCTGCGGCGCCCGGAGGCCCCATGCCGGGAGCATCGCTGCCGGGTGGCTCTCCCGTGCCCGGAGGCCCCGTGCCGGGAGTATCGCTGCCGGGCGGCGCTGCCGCGCCCGGAGGTTCCGTGCCGGGAGCATCGCTGCCGGGCGGCGCTGCCGGCAACGCCCCGGCGTCCGGCGGCCCGCTCCTGGAGTCCGGCCCGGCCTCGGCCTCTCCGTCACCGTCGGCCGTGGCTGCCGGGCCGTTCCCCGCGCCCGGCGTGCTGCGCCTCTCCGGCGCGGCGCCCACCCGCGGCACCGGCCGGTTCGAGTACTCGGCCGCCCGCGGCCCGGTGGCCGGCGCCAAGGGGCCGCTGCGCCGCTATCGGGTGGCGGTCGAGAGGGGCAGCAACGAGGACGTCGAGGCGTTCTCCGCGCAGGTCCGGGCGATCCTCGGCGACCGGCGGAGCTGGGCCGGCTCGGGCCGGGTGCGCCTGCAGCCGGTCGCCGGATCCGAGCCGGCCGACTTCACGGTTTACCTGGCGACCCGGGAGACCGCCGGGCAGATGTGCCTCCGGGGCGGCACCAACATCCGGATCGGCGGCGTCCCGTTCACCTCGTGCCGGGCCACCGGCAAGGCGATCATCAACCTGGACCGCTGGCGCGGGTCGGCGAAGCCCTACCTGCAGGCCAAGGTCGACCTGGCGACCTACCGGAAGTACGTGATCAACCACGAGGTCGGGCACGAGCTCGGGCACCGGCACGAGGGATGCCCCAAGGCCGGGGGCCCGGCGCCGGTGATGGTGCAGCAGACCATCACGCTGCGAGGCTGTGTGCCCTACGCCTGGCCTCGCCGCAACAACCGCGACTTCTCGGGCCCGAGGCTCTGACCTCGTCCTTCGGCTCATCCGGTACGGAAATCCGAAAGTCCTGTGACAAGCGGTGAGTCATGGCAGGCTGACGCTTGCTATGGCAAACCCGACAAATGGTCCCGCTGGTCCGGGCGCCGGCCGGCACGCCGACGCTGCCGAGCCCGTGTCCGAGGAGACGCCGTCGCCGGCCCGCACCTTCCCGGCGACCGCGACGAAGTCGATGATCACGGTGCCCACGGAGTCCACCCGCAAGCCCGCCCGGACGCCTGAGCCCGGCGAGTCGCCCACCGCATCGAGCCGGAAGGCGCCGTCGGTCAAGCCGCCCGCGGTCAAGTCGACCTCGACCCGGGCCACGTCGACCAGGCCGGCCGCCCGGAAGACCGCCACCTCGGCCCCGGCCGAGCCGGACCCCGCCGAGACGACCACCGGCCGTCCCGCGGCGTCCACCCGGCGCCGGTCCACCGCCGACGACGCCAAGCCACGGCGCGCCACCACCCAGGCCGACGCCGAACCCGAACCGCCCCGCCGAGCCGCCACCTCCCGGCGAACCAGCTCAGCCGCACAGCCCGGCACCGAACCAGCGGCGCCGCGCACGACCCGCCGAACCACCACACCTAAGCCCGGCGACGAGCCACCGCTCGCGACCCGCAGCGCCCGCCGGTCGTCCGCGGCCGACAGCGACGATCAGGCGCCGCTCGCCACCCGCAGCACCCGCCGGTCGTCCGCGGCCGACAGCGAAGAGCAGCCGCCCTCGGCGCGCAGCACCCGCCGGTCGGCCGTGGCCGACAGCGGTGAGGAGCAGCCACCACCGGCGTCGCGCAGCCGGCGCCGGAGCACCGCGGCAGAACCCAATGCCGAGGTGCAGCCGGCGTCGCGCGGCCGGAGCCGGTCCGCCGCGGTCGAGGCCGATGCCGAGATCCAGCCGGCGTCGCGCAGCCGGCGCCGGAGCACCGCGGCAGCGGCTGACACTGAGGTGCAGCCGTCGGCGTCGCGCAGCAGGAGCCGGACCGCCGCCGCAGAACCCGAGGCCGAACCGCAGCCGCCGGCGTCGCGCAGCAGGCGCCGGAGCGCCGGAAGCCAGCCCGAC
>NZ_JBEZZB010000324.1:0-4040 GCF_040638955.1 Actinoplanes sp. NPDC024001 | reverse complement strand
TGCACCGTTGGAGGCCTTCATCTGTTCACAAGATCCGTTGCCGATCGTCAGATCGAGTGGTCACACTTGCTCGACCAACGTCCCCGGACATCACAGCTAGGCGAGCTGCTCGGCGTAGGAGACGGCCAGCGCGATGGTCGGATGCTCCGGCCCGAGGTGGCGCCGCAGGTCGGCGATCACCCGGTCGAGGGCGTGCGGGCCGGCCTGGCCGGTGCGGGCCCGCCACCAGGCGTGCACGACCCGGGCCTTGAGCGTGTCCGGGTGGTCCGGGCCGAGGGTGCGCAGCATGGCGGCGATGACCTCGTCCAGCTCGGCGATCGCGCCGCCCGGGTCGCCGGCCTCGCCGAGCCACCGGGCCAGGTTGAAGCGGGTCACCAGGGTGCGCGCGTTGTCCGGGCCGGCCACCCGCTCCAGGTCGGGCACGAGCGCGGCGAGCCCGGCGACCGCGGCTTTAGCATCGCCGGCCTCGCCGAGGAAGACCGCGATGCTGGCGCGGGCGATCAGCGTGCTCGGGTGGGCCGGGCCGTACGTGCGGTCCAGGTCCAGCAGCACCGCCTCCAGGTCGGTGACCGCGCCGGCCGGGTCGCCGGCGTGGCCGCGCCACTGTGCCAGGGCGGCCCGGCAGGCGGCGATGTTGGGGTGGTCCCGGGGCAGGATCCGGACCAGCTCGGCGTGCAGCCGTGCGAACTCCGCCGCCGCGCCGGCCGTGTCGCCGCTGTGCCCGAGCCAGAACGCGATCTCGTGGCGGGTGGTGAGGACTGCCGCGTCGGTCGGTTCGAACACCCGGTTCATGTCGGTGAGCAGCTCCTGGAACTGGGCGCGGGCGGCGGCCGGGTGCCCGGCCCGGCCGAGTGTGCGGGCGATGTTCGACCGGGTGATCAGGGTGGTGGCGTCGTCCGGGCCGAGCAGCCGGATCCGGTCGTCGAGCACCGACCGCAGTTCGGCCAGGGCGCGTTTCAGGTCGCCGGACTCGGCCCGCCAGACGGCGATCTCGTGCCGGGCCGACAGCGTGTTCGGGTGCTCCGGACCGGAGACGCGCAGCAGGTCGGTCAGCAGCCGCTGGAAGGCGGCCAGCGCCCGGCCGGGGTCACCGGCGACGCCGTGCCAGCGGGCTGCCTCGTGCCGGGCCACCAGGGTGTCCGGATGGTCCGGGCCGAGCAGCCGCAGGGCCGCGGCGAGCACCTCCTCGAAGCCGGCCGCCGCCTGCGAGGGCAGGCCGATGTCGCCGAGACTCGCCGCGGCCCGGAACAGCACCTCGCAGCGCTGGGTGACGAGGGTGTCGCCGGTGGCGCGCCACAGCGCGGTGACGTTGAGCCGCAGCCGCACCTCGAGGTTCTGGTCCGGGTCGGTCTGCGGCCAGATCTCGGTCAGCGCGCCGGCGGCGGCCAGGGCGACCTCGGCGAGCCGGTCCGGGTCGAGGCGTTCGCGGACGGCGCGCTGGACCAGGCCGTGGATCGCGACGATGCCGCCGGACTCGGTGATCAGGTTGAGCCGGTGCAGGGTACGCAACCCGGAGCGCACCGCCGCCTCCGCAACGGCCCCGCCGGGCAGCCAGGCACGGACCGCCGGCGCCGTGAACAGTTCCACCGGGATGCCGGCCGGGTCGAGCACCGCGGCCAGCTCGAGCAGCGGCCGGGCCAGCCCGGCCGGCCGGGAGCGGTCGGCGGCCTCCACCGACAGCGCGAGGGTGGACGCGACCGTACGGTCGTAGTCGTCGGGCAGGTCGTCCGGCGCCGGAACCAGGTCGTCCAGCCGCGCCGAGCGGCCGGCCAGCCGGGCCCGGTACGCCGAGCACGGCACCTGCTCGTCGATCATGAACGCGGTCGCCTGTGCCAGGGCCAGCGGCAGCAGGTGCAGGTCGGCCGCCACCGCGAGGTCGTCCGCCAGAACGGGATGCTCGGCGAGCCGTGCCGTCAGGTACCGCTCGGCCTCCTCGGGCTGGAAGACCCCGACCGGCAGCAGGGTCCGCCCGTCGCCGCGCAGCGCCGCGACCCGCAGCCGGGTGGTGACCACGGTGCGGCCGGTCCCGGAGGCGGGCGGCCAGAAGTGGGACAGGTCGGCGGGCCGGGCCAGGTCGTCGACGACCACCAGCCAGCGGCGGCCGGTGGTGGCGAGCCAGGCGTGGAACCGGGCGGCGTCGGCGTCCACGCCACTGTCCTGGCCGATGCCGAGGTCGCGGGCGGCCTGCGCGTACCCGGTGAGGATGGCCGGCCGGGTGCCGGCCGCGAGCCAGACCAGCAGATCGAGCTCGCCGTCGGCGAGCAGGCGTTCGGCCAGGCTGGCCGCGGCCTGCGACTTGCCGACGCCGCCCATGCCGGTGAGCACCAGGGTGGTGCCGGCCGGTGGCACCGGCACGCCGGACCGGTCCTGGAAACTGTCGGCCCGGTGCGGCACGACACCGACCCGCAGCGGCCAGCTCACGTCCGGTGTGGAGGCCAGGAACTGGTTGATGGTCAGCGAGCCGCTGTTGTCGCGGCCGATCGCCGCCGACCCCGGGCCGGCGGCGCTGACCTGTGGATCGCGCCTGGCGAAGCTCACGCAACCATCATGGCCCGTGCCGGCGACTTCAGCAGCGCGCGACAGTCCTGTACGATCGCCCTGGGCGATCGACCAGGAGGGGTGATCGGCATGGTGACCGCAGCCGAACGGGGCCGGGAGATGCGCGGGCGGCTGGTCCGCGCCGCAACCGAGCTGATCGCCGAGCGCGGCTGGACCGCCACCACCACCCGGGTGGTGGCCGAGCGCGCCGGCGTCGCCCCGAGCCTGGTGCACTACCACTTCCCCTCCGTCCAGGCACTGCTCGCCGAGGCCGCGCTGGCGACGGCCCGCGACCTGACCGCCCAGGTCGCCCCGCTGCTGGCCGGCGCCCGCAGCGCCGGCGCGGCCGTCGACCTGCTGTTCGGCGCGCTCGACGCGCACAGCGGCACCGACCCGGCGTCGGTGCTGCTGGTCGAGGCCTATCTCGCGGCCACCCGTGACGACCGGCTCCGGCAGGCCCTCGCCGAGGTGATCACCGAGTTCCGGCAGGAGCTAGCCGGGCACTTCGCCGCCCACCGGGTGCCGGATCCCGAGGCGACCGCGGCGGTGGTGGCCGCGGCCGTCGACGGCGTGCTGCTGCACCGTTCGATGCTCGGCCCCGAGCGCGGCGACACCGGCGCGGTGCTGCGCAGGCTGGTGGCGCGGCGATGAGGGTCGTGATCTGCGGCGCCGGGATCGCCGGCCTGGCACTGGCCCAGCGGCTGGACACCGCCGGCGCCGAGGTGATCGTGGTGGAGAAGGCCCCCGGGCCGCACTCGGGCGGCTACATGCTGGACTTCTTCGGGCCGGGTTACGACGCCGCCGAGGCGATGGGCGTGCTGCCGCGCATCCGCGAGCTGGGCTACGCCGTGGACGAGCTGGCCTACTGCGACGACTCCGGCCGCCGCCGCGCCGGGCTGCGTTACCGCGAGTTCGCCCGGGCCGCCGGCGGCCGGGTGGTCAGCCTGATGCGCCCCGACCTGGAGCGGGCGCTGCGCGAGCACCTGGGTCCCGGCGTCGAGGTGCGCTACGGCCGCACGATCACGGCGATCGACGACCGCCCCGACGGCGTGACGGTGACCCTCGACGACGGCACCGCCCTCACCGCCGACCTGCTCGCCGGCTGCGACGGCATCCACTCGGCGGTGCGCGCCCTCACCTTCGGCCCCGAGCGCGATCACGTGCGTTACCTGGGGTTCCACACGGCGGCGTACACGTTCGACGACCCGCTCGCGCACGCGGCGGTGGCCGGGCGGTTCTGCATGACCGACACCCTGCACCGCACTCTGGGCTTCTACGGTCTGCGCGACGGGCGGGTCGCGGTGTTCGCGGTGCATCCGGCCGCCGATCCGGCCCGTCCCGCGGACGCCCGGGCCGCCCTGCGCCGGGAGTACGCG
Organism: Actinoplanes sp. NPDC024001; assembly: GCF_040638955.1. Lineage (NCBI taxonomy): Bacteria > Bacillati > Actinomycetota > Actinomycetes > Micromonosporales > Micromonosporaceae > Actinoplanes > Actinoplanes sp. NPDC024001. Next base: position 126 of record NZ_JBEZZB010000324.1, on the reverse strand, counting down.
CCGCTGCGCTGGATCGCCCCGCGGGCGCTGGCCGCCTGCCCGCCGGACGCCGACGTCTACTACGACCAGGTCGCGCAGGTGGTCGCGCCGGCCTGGAGCCGCGGGCGGGTGGTGCTGCTCGGCGAC
>NZ_JBEZZB010000323.1:0-4086 GCF_040638955.1 Actinoplanes sp. NPDC024001 | reverse complement strand
ATCGCTTCTTTCCCACACTCTCCATGATGCTGGACATCCTCCCGGAGACCCCAGGTCCCCTGATCTTGGATGTCCGTCAAAACGGGGCAGGCCCACACCCCATCGCCAGCGCAAAGCGCGGCTGACCAGCAACGGCCGCATGCGCGTTGTAGGACACTGGTGGGCAGCCCGCCCCGGTGGCTGACGGTCGGTGCTGATGACGCTCGCGGCTTCGCTGAGGGATCGGACGGGATCAGTGAAGGCGAGCCAGTTCGGTGGTCACGATTGCGGCCGTCAGCTGCGGTTTACGTAACACGTCCTCGGCGGTGAAGCGCAGCACCGTCCAACCCGCCATGCGAAGCCTGTTGATCCGGTCGACGTCACGACGGAACTGATCACGCTCGCGATGGTGATCACCCTCGTATTCGATGGCGAGCCGCGCCGCAGGCCATGCCAGATCAACACGACCGATGAGCATGCCCCGGTCGTCGTGCACCTCGAACTGAGGTATGCCCGGCGGCACGCCCGCATCGTGAAGCACCAACCGCAAGCGCGTCTCCATCGGCGACTCCGCTCGCGGGTCCGCCAGGCAGAGCACCTCCTTCAACTGGGATACGTTCGGCCACCAATGGCGTTGCCGAGCCAGATCACCGACCGCCTCGATATTCAGCGCCTTCGCATGCAGCATCGCGTCGATCACCACCAGAGCAGCGCTCCGGTTGAGGCGCCGGCCCAGATCGAACGCCGTACGCTCCGGCGTCGTAACCGACAGCCCGGCCTGCGCTGTGAGATCCCCGTCGCCGATGACGGTGTAATGCGGCGAGATCCGAGTAGCCCGGCTCAGCCGCCGATCTCTGGGCGTGACCACCGACACCGGTGCCGCAGGACTCAACAGGTCGATCCCCCAGAGGTAGGCGGCGCTGAGTCCACCGATCGCCGCGTCGTCTGGAAGCACCAGGCCGACAGCCGAGCACCACAGGCCGTGATCGAGTGCGGTGTCACGGTCGACGTAGACGTCTGGCAGCAGGCGTCGCCATCGACGGCCCCGGAGCATTCCTTTGGTGAGCAGCCCGTTCATGATCGCGGACGAGCCTCGGAACGGCTTCTGGGACAACGCGATGGGCAGGTGCGGTTGAACGGCCATCGCACCAGGGTGTGCCGTTCGACGACACCGCGCTCACCCCTCTGTGGACAAGCGGCTCCTGTGGATATCCAACTAACGCGTTCCGCACCATCCCCCGCCGCCAGCCGGGCAGCACGGCTGACGACGAGTGCTCCTTCACGAGCCAGCACACAACACCCAGCACCAGCCGGACAGCACAGCTGGCCCGCAGTGCTGCATTTCCGGCCGGCACACAACACTCAGCGCCAGCCGGACAACACCGCTGGCCGGGAGTGCCGCAATTCCGGCCAGCACACAACACCCAGCGCCAGCCGAACAACACCGCTGGCCGGGAGTGCCGCAATTCCGGCCAGCACACAACACCCAGCGCCAGCCGAACAACACCGCTGGCCGGGAGTGCCGCATTTCCGGCCAGCACACAACACTCGGCGCCAGCCGGAGCGTGCGGCTGACGGCCAGGACGGCTACACGAGCCGGCACGCAACACTCAGCGCCAGCCGGGGCGTGTGGGTGACGGGCAGGGCGGCCACGCAAGCCGGCACGCAACACTCAGCGCCAGCCGGAGTACGCGGCTGACCGGGCAGGACTGCTGCGCGGGACGGCACGCAACACTCGGCGTCAGCCGGGGGGGGTGCGGCTGGCGGTGAGGGTTGAGTTGCGGGGCGCGAGACAGCACTGGGGGACAGCCGTTCCGGGAGGGAACGGGAATGGTGGCTGGTTGGACAGAGAGGCGGGATGGGTAGGCTGTCCTTACTTTTTGGCGGCCGGGTGGCGGCGAGGTCTGGTGAGGGGAGCGCTGTCCGTGAGGGTTGCCGGATTGAGCGTTTCCCGCGCGGCATGAGCGGCGGGCTTCTCCAGCAGGCGCTGCGGCGGCAGCGGGGGCGGCTGGCGGCGGGGGTCGCGCTGCTCTGTCTGCATCAGGCCGCGGAAGCCATGGTGCCGGTGGCGATCGGTGTGGTCATCGACCGGGCGGTGGCCACCTCGGACACCGGGGCGCTGCTGTACTCGCTGGCCGGGCTCGTGGTGCTGTTCACCGTGCTCGCGATGGCGTGGCGGTTCGGGGCGCAGATCTCGTTCGGGGCGGCGGAGCGGGAGGCGCACATCGCCCGGGTGGGGATCGCCCGGCATGCGCTGGATCCGCGGGGGCAGCGGACCGGGCTGCGGGACGGGGAGCTGTTGAGCATCGCCGCGTCCGATGCGGATCGGAGCATGGAGGCGATTCGGGCGGCGAGTATCGCCGCGGCGGCCTGTACCGCGCTCAGCGTGTCAGCCGTCGCCCTCCTGGTGGTGAATCTGCCGTTGGGGATCGGGGTGCTGGCCGGCGTACCACTGGTTCTTCTGGGGTTGCAGCGCCTTGCGCCGTTGCTGACCCGGCGGGCGGACGCGCAGCAGGAGGCCCTGGCGGCGACGACCGCGATGGCGGTGGATCTGGTTGCCGGCCTGCGGGTGTTGCGCGGCATCGGCGCGCAACATCACGCGGCCGGGCGCTATGCCGGCGCCAGCCGGCGGGCCCTGAGCGACACGCTGCGTGCGGCCAACACCAAGGGGCTGTATCTGGGGCTGACGACCGCGGTGAACGGACTGCTGCTGGCCGCCAACACCGGCGTCGCCGGGTGGCTCGCGCTGCGGGGTGAGATCACCGTGGGTGAGCTGGTGGCGGTGGTCGGGCTGGCGCAGTTCATCGCCGAGCCGGTGCAGACGCTCGGCTGGTGCCTGCAGGAGTGGGCGACCTCCCGGGCGTCGGCGGGCCGGGTCAGCCGGGTGCTGGACGCGGCGCCGGCGGTGCAGCCGGGCGAGGCCGCTGCCGCGCCGCCGGCTGCGTTGCGGCTCGTTCTGGACGAGATCGGGTACGGCACGCTGGCCGGCCTCGACCTGACGGTGGCGGCGGGTGAGGTGCTGGGGGTGCTGGCGTACGACCCACGCGACGCGGAAGCCCTCCTCGCGGTGCTCGCCGGAACCGTGCCGCGGGAGGAGTATCGCGGGCGGATCCGGATCGACGATGTTCCGGCGGAGACGCTGCGCCTGGCCGAGTCCCGCGGTGTGGTCCTGGTCGAGCGGCACGACGTGACCCTGTTCGAGGGGACGCTGCGCGGCAACCTGGCGGCGGGCTCGGCCTCCGACGACGACGAGACGCTGCTGGCGGCGGTGCGGGTGGCCGCGGCCGAGGACGTGCTGGAGACCCATCCGGACGGGCTCGACCAGGTGCTGGTGGAACGCGGCGCCAACCTGTCCGGCGGGCAGCGGCAGCGGGTGGCGCTGGCCCGGGCGGTCGCGGCCGCCGCTCCGGTGCTGGTGCTGCACGACCCGACGACCGCGGTGGACGCGGTCACCGAGGCGCTGATCGCGGAGCGGCTCACCGCCACCCGCGGGCGGGCGCCGCTGGCCACCGTCGTGGTCACCAGCAGCCCGGCGCTGCTGCGGGCGGCCGGCCGGGTGGTGGTGCTCGACGGCGGGCGGGTCACCGCCGAGGGCACCCACGAGCAGCTGGTAGCGGCCGACCCGCACTACCGGGAGGCGGTGCTGCGATGAGCGAGCCGGCACCAGCACGCACCGCACCCGAACAAGACGGACCCGGCATGAGCGGGCCGACGCCAGCACACGACGCGCCCGAACAAGACGGGCCCGGCGTGGGCGGGCCGGCGCCAGCACACGACGCGCGCGAGCAAGACGGGCCCGGCGTGGGCGGGCCGGCGCGGACGCTGTTGCCGACCGCAACGCCCGCGGAGACCTGGGCCGCGATCCGGGGTGAGTTCGCCCGGCTGCCCGGCCTGAGCGCCGCCGCGCTGGCGCTGCTGGTGGCGGCCGCGGCCACCGGGCTGGTCTCGCCGTGGGTGCTCGGGCGGCTGGTGGACGACGTGATGGCCGGCGCCGACAGCACCCGCGTCGCCGGCTGGGCCGCGGTGATCGGGCCCTCTCCTTTCGCGGCCGGGCCCGGCTCCTGCTGCGCCCGTAATCGATCTCACCCGGTCCGGACGGCGTGGAAC
>NZ_JBEZZB010000322.1:0-4096 GCF_040638955.1 Actinoplanes sp. NPDC024001 | reverse complement strand
GCGGGCCCGGGCCCGGCCGGTGGCCAGCGCGAACACCAGCCAGGCGAGCAGCACGGAGAGCGCGGCGCCGCACCCGGAGGCGATCAGTGGCAGCCGGCCACCCGCGCCGGGCAGCCGCCCGCTGTCCGCCCGGGTCTCGAGCGTCCAGTACCGCTCGCCCATCGGGAACTCGTCCGCCCGGACCAGGTCCGGTTCGCCGGCGACCGGGCGGTTCACGATGGTGACCCGGCTGCCGTCGCTGTTGTGCGCGATCAGGCTGCCGGAGAGCTGGCCCTGGCTGACCGTGTCCAGGATCCGCGCGAGGAAGTCGCGGCCGCGCAGCGAGAGCAGCATCCAGCCGCGGAACTCCGGCACGTTGGCGCGGGTCCAGATCGGGGTGGCGAAGACGAAGGACTGCTGCTGCTCGGCGGCCGGCGTGGCGCGGTCCATGAGCAGGACGTACGTGTCGGAGACCGCGGTCGTGTGGATCCGCCGGGCGTCGTCCATCACGGCGGCGAGCTGCGGGACCGCGCTCAGGTCGGTGCCGCTCAGCGGCGCGCCGTCGCCGGTCAGCGACCGGGTGAGGACCGGGAACCGGTGCTCCTCGCCGCTGCCCCGCGGCCGCATGGTCAGGTCGGTGGCGCCGCGGGCCCGCCAGAGACGCTGCGCGGCGGCGATGCCGTCGGAGCGCACCGGCACGACGTACGCCACCGCGGCCGCCCCGATCAGATGGGCCTCCTCCAGCGGCGAGCTGGCGACGTCGAAGTCGTCCCAGGTCAGCTCGTCGTCGGTGGCGGTGCCGGCGGCCAGGGTCTCGAGGAGGGCGCGGTACCGGCCGATCTCGGTCTGCACCGCGGCGAGCGCCATGGCGTGCCGCTGGTCCATCACCCGCTCGGCCTTGTCCCGCTGCGCCGCCTGGAGACCGGCCGCCACCAGCGCGGTGACCAGCAGCCCCGCGATCAGCACCGTGGCGGCGAGCAGCGGACCGGCAGTCCACCGCCCCCCGTTCTCCCGTTCCTCCACCATAAGGAGCGTAAGCCGCAAAACGCCCCCGCCGACCGGTGTTCGGCCAACGGGGGCGTGTTCGCCCGCCCTACTTCCAGGTGTTGTAGCGGTACAGGTCGTGGGACTTCATGATCCCGGTGACCTTGGCGACGTACTTGGGGTCGGTGGCGTACCCCGCCTTCCACACCTCGGCGATGAACTTGTCGGCGTTCCTGGTGTGCGCGAACGCCGGGGCGTACCGCTTGTTGTTGCGCAGGAAGTGCCCGTGGTCGCGGAACGACCGGGCCATCGTGGCGTAGGTGCGGAACGCGTCAGCGGTCTCGAAGCACTTGCCGGCCTTGCTGCACTCGGTCGTCTGGTAGACGTGGCAGCCGGTGGCGTGCGGCCCGTAGTATCCGCTCTGGCACTTGATGCCGAAGTAGTTGCGGTCCGTCGCGGACAGACCGCTGCGGCCCCAGCCCGACTCCAGGATCGCCTGCGCGATGGTCACTGACGGCGGCACGCCGTACTGGCGCCAGCCCTGCTGGGCGCCGGGGACCGCGGCCTTGATGAACTGCTCGGGCGTCAGCGCGGGCGCCGGCTTTGCCGGCGGCGGCGCGGGACAGGCCTTCAGTACGGCGGAGACCACGTACGCGTGCGAGATGTACCGCCCGTCGGACAGCTTGTCCCACTGGTTGGTGGTGCTGACCGTCCCGGAGACCCGGGCGCCCGGCACCGAGCAGGCCAGCTTCAGGACCGCCCCGTTGGCGACGGTGCCGGCCGCGGCGTTCTGCGTCGACGGGCCGGTGCGGAGGTTCACCGCGCCGTCGGCGCTGCGCACCGTACCCGGCACGTAGGTGATCTTCGCCTTCGGCGCCTTGGCCGGGGCGCACCGGCTGATGCCGCGGCTGGTCCGCACGTAGCCGTGCGAGATGTACCGGCCGTCGGTGAGCCGGTCCCAGACCGCGGTCCTGCGGACCTTGCCCTGCACGGTCTGCCCGCTGACCCAGCAGGCGACCTTGATCTTCTGCCCGTCCCGCAGCGTGCCGGCCGCCTTGGCCCCCAGCGAGGGCCCCGACCGCGCCGTGAGCGTCCGGTTGACGTCGACTGTCGCCGGGACGTCCGCCGCGTACGCCGCGGCCGGCGCAGCGCCCACCCCGGTCCCGGCGGCGAGCACCAGCAAGGCGCCGGTGAGCAGTCGTCGGGTGCTGTGACTCATGAAGTCCCCTTCGTTCCGGTAGGCGTCGGTACGAAGGTCCGGTGCGGGCGTTGCGTGTTCCGGGCCCATGCGGGTGCGACTGCGTTGCCGTGCGGGACCGGTGTGGCGTACGCGATGGGGTGCTTGGAAAATCGCGGGATGGGGAAAGCGGTGACACCATGACAGCCGTCGCCCCGCGTCCCACCCGGTCCCTGCGCAGCCGGGCCGCCGCACCGCGCCGGAACACCTGGCACACCGTCACGCCGCTGCTGGTCGCCGGTGTCGCGGCCGCCGCCGCCTTCGCCGTGCACCGGGTGTTCGTGGGCACCTCGATCGGACAGCTCGTGGACACCGCCGCTATGCGCGGTGGTGACGTGGACCATCCGCGGGTGACGGAGGTGCTCAGCCGTACGCTCGAAGCCACGCAACTCGCGAGCCTGGCCCTGGTCTGCCTGCTCGCGGCGGCGTTCGGCGCGCTGCGCCGCCGCCTCGATCTCTCCATCGCGGCCGCGCTGCTGGTGGTCGGGTCGAACGTCACCGTCCAGCTGCTCAAGGCCGGACTGCACCGGCCCGAGCTGGACGACTTCCCGGCGCCGAACTCGTTCCCCAGCGGGCACGCCGCGGCCGCCGCCTCGGTGGCGTTCGTGCTGGTGCTGGTCTTCCCCCGGGCGCTGCGCGGCACCGTGGGGCTGATCGGCGCGGGCTACGTCGCGATCGTCTCGGTCGCCACCGTGTGGGCCGAGTGGCACCGCCCCAGCGACGCCATCGCCGCGGTGTTGATCGTGCTGGCCTGGGGCGCGCTGACGGTGTTCGGCGTGCGCCTGCGCCGCGCGGGCGGGATTCGGCCGCTGCACCTGCCGAACCGCCTGGTGATGGTCGTCCTCGGGATCACCGGTGCCCTCACCGCCGCGGCGAGCGTGTTCGGCGTGCTCTCCGTGGCCCTCTCCGAGCGTGCCCTTCCGGACCTGGTGTCCGGGCGGTTCGCGTTCCTGACCGGCACGGCGGGCATCGTCGCCTCCGTGGCCGGCGCGTTCATCATCTGGGTACGGCTCACCGCGGGTGAACCGCCGGCCGGCCCGCCCGTCCAGGGAGGCACGAAATGACCACCACACCCGCCGACAACACGCCCAGCGGCGCGGTCCCGCCCGGACCGGCCGGCGTCCCGGACCTGCCCGCCGCGCAGGCCGCCAAGACCGGCGGGCTGGGCGCCGCGGCCGCCGGGCCGACCGTCGTGGTCGGCTCCTACCCCGAGTACGTGCTCGCCCAGCAGGCCGTCGACCACCTCTCGGACAACAAGTTCCCGGTCGAGCGAGTCAAGATCATCGGCACCGACCTGCGGCTGGTCGAGACCGTGCTGGGCCGGCTCACCACCGGGCGCGCCGCGCTCGCCGGCGCGGCCAGCGGCGCCTGGTTCGGCCTCTTCATCGGCCTGCTCTTCGGGCTGTTCAGCGACTCCGGATGGTTCGCGGTCATCCTGACCACGGTGCTGATCGGCGCGGTCTGGGGTGCGATCTTCGGCGCCATCGCGCACGCCGCCACCGGCGGCCGGCGCGACTTCACGTCGCGCAGTTCGCTGCAGGCCGCGCAGTACGCGGTGCTGGCCGACGCGGAGGTGGCCGACGAGGCCCGCGCCCTGCTGGTCCGCCTCAACTGGCAGGCCAGCGGCGCCCAGTAGCCGGCGGAGAGCAGCGTGGGGACCCGGGGTGCGGAGCGCACCTCAAGTCCCCACGCTGATCCGGTTTCCCGTGCTCGCTTGCTCTGCTCGTTTTCCGGTGCCCGTTTTCTGGTGCTCGTTTTCTAGTGCCCGTTTTTCTAGTGCTCGGTGGAGAGCTGGTTGCGCAGCTTGGTCAGGGCCTTGGTCAGCAACCGGGACACGTGCATCTGCGAGATCCCGATCTGCTCAGCGATCTGCGACTGGGTCAGATTGCCGTAGAA
>NZ_JBEZZB010000321.1:0-4149 GCF_040638955.1 Actinoplanes sp. NPDC024001 | reverse complement strand
CGGGGTATTGCCATAATTGGCACTGGCTTATCAAGCACCCTGTTGAGTTCTCAAAGAACAACCGCACACCATCCTGCGTTCCGCATTCGCGGCCCGCCCTCCGGGGCACTCGCTCTACTTTACCCGCCGTTTCCGCCGTGTCAAATCCGCGTTTCGCAACCGAATTCAACAAACAGAAACCGCAGAGGCACCCCACAAAACCGCACGATCGTCGACCGTGCGATCAAGATTAGGGTTTCCGTCAGGACGGCCGCGCCGGGCCCCTGGATCGGGTCCCGCTCGCTCGCCCGTCTCCCTGGCGGCTCGGACAACACTACTCGCCCTCCCCCGCGATGCCAAATCGGCCTCCCGCGACGCGGGTCACATCCACATGATCAGCGAAAAGGCTCAGGTCAAAGCCGATATTGCCGCCCGCCGACCACGCCAAGGCCGCTTGAAGCGCCCCCGTGCAAACGATCATCAACGACCGGCGGAATGGATCACCTGCCGGAAGAATGCGCAGCCCACAACGCACTCGAGCACGAGACAGCCAACTGCCGCTCGCCACCAGCTTCGCAACGGCACTTCCAGCACGCCGGCCGCTCGCCGCGCTCGATGCCCGCTCGAGGCGGGCCTACAGGCGACGGTGGGGCGTCGCTCGCCGCAGGCTTCGCCGCAACCCTCCAGCCCACCTCGCCGCACGGCCCGCCCAGCAGTCTTGCGGCCCAGAAACGGCAGCCGGCGAAACCACGCACGACGGCGGATCTTGGCGGCAGCGCCCGAATCAGCACCTCGGCGGTCCGGAACGAGCGCGATCCGCACGGTCAACCTCGCAGCAAGAACCGCGCCGCTGCTCCCCTGGCCGGATGAGCCGCAAGGCTCGCTTGCCCAGGCGAGGCGCAAGGCCAGCTTTGCCCGGCGAGCCGCAAGACCGGGCCCTGGCCAGGCAAGCCGCAGAACCGGCCCCGCCCAGGCAAGCCGTCAAGACCGGCCCCACCCAGGCAAGCCGTCAAGACCGGCCCCACCCAGGCAAGCCGCCAAGACCGGCCTCCATCTGTAGGTCGAGCCGCCGGACTTCGCCCGCTACTGGAACGCTTCGCCAGCCATTGCCGGCGCGCAGGTCGCTCTCGGCGCCAACTCCTCCAGGCAAGATCGCGGGCACTGAGCCGGCGTGCCGCCTGTGGGATCCGGTCGCTGCTGGGACGGCACCGGCTGCTTACCTGCAGGGGTGGAACCGGGGGCGTATAACAAGGCGCATGCGCACTGATGAGCTCGCGGACATGTTGCGGGAGGTGCCGGGTACCGAGGTGACCGCCGGCCCCGGCCTGGTATCGGTGCACATACCGGCGATCGGGGACACCGCCCGCCTCGCATTCCGGGACGTGCTGGACGCGGACTGGGTGTCGGTGCCGACCGGAGCGCCCGCTGTGCAGGTGGACCTACGCCGCAAGCATGAGGCGTTGCCGCTGATCGTCACGGTCGACGACGTGGTGTTCACGCCCGCCTACGCGGACAACCTGGTGGCGCCGGAGGACGAGCTGCTGGTGCCGGCGATGCCGAGTCTGTTGGCTTACTCGGAGATGCACCGCGACGTACGCATGCTGGGCCGGGCGATCGACGATCCTGATGTGGAGCTCGAGCCGGAGATGCTGGCCGCGACCCTGCTGGCGCACCGCTGCTTCATCGCGGGAGCTGTCCGCGTGGGGCTGTGGCCGGTGCGGGTGGCTGCCTGGTGGGAGTACACGTCGGCGCAGGCCGCCAAGACGGTGCGGCTCGCCCACTTCCGCGAGGACGAGCAGTGGGACCGGCTGATGGCAGACGTGACCGAAGCTCGCCGCCAGGCCGCACCAGCCGAACTCTGAACTCGCCGCAGAAGCCGTCCAGTCCGCCTACAGCTGGCGCTGACACATCTCACCGAGGCCGCGTCAGGTGCATAGCGGCAGCCCGGCCTACCGGGCTGGCATTGACACACCCCACCACGACCACATTCGGTACGTGGCAGCCAGCCCGACCCCCCGAGCTGGCACTCACGCACCCCACGACAACCACATCCGGTACGTGACAGGCAGCCCGACCCCCCGAGCTGGCACTCACGCACCCCACGACAACCACATTCGGTACGTGGCAGCCAGCCTGGCCTGCAGGTCGACGCTGATGCCCGATGCTGAGGGCGAGGTTGACCCGGGCGATTCGGGATGGCGTAGGACCGCCGGCTCGACGTGGTCGGCCGCTGAGCGCCGCGGGCAGCAACCTGCCACGGCTATCGGGATGGCAGGCATGGGCGGAGCCCGGTCATGGGAAATGGGAGGCGGGCGAGAACGGGTCCTCTGCGGCCGTGGCGCGAGGCAAGAGCGAGCGTGGCGGCGAAATGTGGCGATCCGACGGTGCCAGTTCCGGAGTCAACAAGCCGGGAAGCTTGGTCAGCCTGGGTGAACGCGAGCGGAGACTGCGGCACGCGCCCAGCCGGGGAGCCTCGATCTGCGCAGCCCGGGGCGGGCGGAACGCACCCAGGTCGGGAGGCTCGATCAGCGCGGCCGGCGGCCGCAGAGCGCACCCCGGTAGCGAGCCTCAGCGGGACAGCAGCAGGTGGATCAGGGCGGCGGCCTCCGCGGTCGCTACGGCCACGAGCATCGCGCAGGTGGTGTGGTGCACCCAGCGGGGCACACGCGTCACGCCGAACAGATAGACATCCTTGGCCATGTTCTGAGTGTCCCGCGGTGAGCGCGACGGGTTCAAGCCGTGACCGCCGGCACCGGGACCGCCGGCTTGGGGACCTGGACGGCGCAGAGCAACGCCGCGGCCAGGGCGGTTGCGTACAGGAGGAGGACGGTGGCGTAGGGAGCCTCGCCTGGTGTGTGGGTGAGGATCGCGCCGCCGGTGGCGGCGCCGAGGCTGCCGCCGACCGTGCGCATGACGGTGTTGACCGCGGCGGAGACGCCGGTCTGGGTGGGTGGGACGGCTTCGACGACTAGCTCGCCCACGGCGGCGAAAGCTAGGCCTATGCCGGCGCCCATGACGAGGATGCCGGCGCAGACCGCGGGGAGGTTGTACTGGCCGAGGGCCAGGGCCAGGTAGGAGACGCCGGCGGTGCCGATGCCGAGGGCCAGCGCGGCGCGCGGGCCCTGCCGGGCGGCGAGGCGGCGGTGCACCGGCATGATCAGAAGGTTGCCTACGGCGGTCGGCAGCATCACCAGGCCGACGAGGGTGGGGCCGGCGTGGAAGCGGTCGGCGACCATCAGCGGGATCACCATCCACGAACCGAACATGCCGAAGCCGAGCAGGAGGGTCGCGGCGTTGGTGGCACGCACCGTCGGCAGCGCGAGGGTGCGCAGGTCGACCAGGGGTTGCGCGGCACGCCGCTGGTGGCGCCACCACACGACGGCGAGGACAGCTGCGGGCGGCGCGGGGTAGGGCGAGCCGGTGCTGATCGTCAGGAGCAGCAGGCCGAGCCAGGTGGCGAGCAGCGCCGCGCCGAGCCAGTCGATCTTCGCTTCGGGCGCGCGGCGTCGGCCGGACGGCAGGAGCAGCGCCACCGGGATCATCGCTGACGCGGACACCAGGGCGGGGATCAGAAACAGCCACCGGGACGACAGGAGGCTGAGGATCGGGCCGGCCGTGACGGTGCCGATCGCCCCGCCGGCGCTCATCACGGTGGAGATCGCGACGAAGGCCCGCGGGCGGCGTGGCACCGGCAGGTGGTCGCGGACCAGGGCGAAGCAGAGCGGGAAGACCGCTCCGCCGAGGCCCTGGATCACCCGGCCGGCCACCATCACCGGCAGGTCGGCGGCGAGGGCCGAGATGAGGGCGCCGGCGCTCATCGCGGACAGCGCGGCGAGCAGCACCCGGCGTTTGCCGTGCAGGTCGGCGAGCCGGCCGAGTACGGGGGTCGAGACGGAGGCGCTGAGCAGGAAGGCGGTCAGCAGCCAGGCGGCGCCGGACGGGGTGGTGCCGAGTTCGCCCCGCAGGACGCCGAGCGCCGGGACCACCAGCGACTGGAGCACCGAGTAGGCGGCGGTGGCCAGGCACAGGCCGCCGAGCAGGGCGCCTGCCCGTGAATCATTTTCGGTCATGAAGGCCTCGGATCGAGGCGCTTGCCCGGCGGCCGGTGCGGGCCGCCGGGCGTGGCGCGGGTGGGTCAGACGTGCACGGCGGCCAGCCTCCGGGCGTGGC
>NZ_JBEZZB010000320.1:0-4161 GCF_040638955.1 Actinoplanes sp. NPDC024001 | reverse complement strand
TGCTCGACCCAGTCGTCGGTGCCGACCAGCCCGGACTCCTGGGCGTCGCGGAGCCGGTCGCTGAGGAACAGGCGCATCTGTTCCTGCGACGCCGCACGTGACGAGGCGACCGAGTCGGCGCGGCGGGCCGGGGCCGAGGTGACCGCGGCGCGCGCCGAGCTGGCCGCGGTGGTGGCCGAACGGGACGGGCTGCGCCGCACCGTCGAGGACCTGGAGCGGGCCGCCCGGGACCGCGCCGACCTGGAGCGCCGCCTGGTCGCGGCCCGCGCGGAGGCGGACGCCGCGCAGGAGCGCGCCGCGCAGCTGACCTCTCAGGTCAGCGACCTGGCGTCGGCGCTGGCGTCGCTCGGTTCGGCCCGCCCGGCGGCGCCCACCCAGCCGGCGCCGACTGGCGGCAGCTGAGCGGAAGAGCTTCAGCCCACCCAGCCGGCGCCGACCGCCGGCAGCTGAGCGGAAGAGCTTCAGCACGCCCGGCCGGCACGCCGGTCGGCGGCAGCTGAGCCGGACGGCATCACACCGTCAGACTCTCGACAGGGCGAGATTTGTCACGTAAGGGAGTGGCACAGACCAGGACGAGACGGGCGCGACTGCTACCGGATCGCTACCGTACGCGCATCGGTTGCTAACCGAAGAGTGAGTTAATTACCGGTGAATCAGAGCGAGTGACCGACATCGCACCACCCGCACACGTAGCAAAACCCCGTAAAGTGGACCAAGGTCCACTCGAACGCCGGTTCGGTTTGCCGTGTAACGGGTGTGGCCGGTTACGCTCATAGCGTTAACACTGCCGATACCGGCGGTTCTGAGACAGACACGGCGGCGTAAGGATCCAGCGGGTGCAGGAATCCAGCGGCCGCCCCTTTCGTTACACCAACGAGAGCAGCACCACGAGCGAGGGGAAAGCCGATCATGGGCGAACGCATGCTGCGCGGCAGCCGTCTAGGCGCAGTCAGCTACGAGTCCGACCGTAACACCGAGCTTGCGCCCCGACAGACCCGTGAGTACCTGTGCGTCAAGGGTCACCAGTTCGAGGTTCCGTTCGCCGTCGACGCCGAGGTGCCCACCACCTGGGAGTGCAAGTTCGACGGCAGCGTGGCCCGTCTGGTCGACGGCAGCGAGCCGGAGCAGAAGAAGGCGAAGCCGCCGCGCACCCACTGGGACATGCTGCTCGAGCGGCGTTCGATCGCCGAGCTCGAGGACATTCTCAACGAGCGGCTCCAGGAAGTCCGCACGCGCCGCGGTCGCTGAGCACTGACGCGAAAGGGCCGCCCCGGTTGACCGGGGCGGCCCTTTCGCATGCCGTCAGCGGACGATCTCGCCCTCGATGGCGCCGGCCGGCGGGCGGGGGTCGTCGTCGGGGACGACCACGGTGACCGGGTCGCCGCTGTAGACCTTGACCCGGCGCGGGCCGAACAGGTCACCGGTCACCGCGCCGCCCAGGTTGCGCTGGGCGAACCGCTCGACGCCCCGGCGGGCCAGGATGCGGCCGGGCGGCAGCAGCAGGAGCAGGCCGGCGACGCCGGTGAGGAAGCCGGGCACCGCCAGCAGCAGGGCGCCGCCCAGGCCGACCAGCGAGTGGGTCACCTCGGTGCCGGGCGGGCGGCCGGCGCGGGCCGCGTCCTGGAAGGCGTGCCAGCCGCGGATGCCCTCACGGCGCAGCAGCGCGAAGCCGGCGACGGTGCAGGCGATCACGGCGAGCAGCGCCCAGCCGGTGCCGATGGCGCTCGCCACCAGCAGGAAGGTCATGATTTCCGCGAACGCCAGCAGCGGGAACGCGATCGGTAGGTAGGCCAGTCTGCTTCGCCGCATTGCTCGTCCTCCGGTCCGGGCCCGCAATGAGAACCGGGCCCGGGTCAAGCATGCCACCTCACGGCCAGGTGGAGCCCTGTCGCGGTTTGCGGTTGAGGAGCTCCACCAGGCTCTCCTTGCGCGCCTGCGCGCCCCACAGGGTGACCCTGAGCAGCTGTTCCTTGAAGATGTTGCCGCTCATCTTGCTGACACCGTGTTCGCGTTCGGTGAACGTGATCGGCACCTCGATCATGCGGAAGCCCTGCCGGTACGACCGCCACGCCATCTCCACCTGGAACGAGTACCCGGTGGAGGCGATGGTCGCCACGTCGATCTCGTCGAGGACGCCGATCCGGTACGCCCGGTAGCCGCCGGTAGCGTCCTTGAACGGCATGCCCAGCGCGGTCCGGATGTAGATGTTGCCGCCGCGCGAGAGCAGCAGCCGGTGGATCGGCCAGTTGTGGACGCTGCCGCCGGGGATGTAGCGGGTGCCGAGCACCACGTCGTGGTCGCGCAGCGCGTCGAGCAGCTGCGACAGCTCCTCGGGGGCGTGCGAGCCGTCCGCGTCCATCTCGACGACCGCGTCGTACCCCTTGTCCTTGGCCCAGGCGAAACCGGCCTTGTAGGCCGCGCCCAGGCCTTCCTTGCCGGCCCGGTGCAGGACGAAGATGTGGTCGTCCTCGACGGCCAGCTCGTCGGCGATGGCGCCGGTCCCGTCCGGCGAGTTGTCGTCGGCGACGAGGATGTCGACCTCGGGAACCGAGGCACGGACCCGCTCGGTGATCGCCCGGACGTTGTCCGCCTCGTTGTACGTCGGGATGATCACGAGGACACGTCCCACTCCCGGGTAGCCTTCCGCCGCGCTCACCGTTCCTCCGAAGCCTCGTCGCTGGTGCTGCCTTCATTGTCGCGCCGACGGCGCAGGGGCAGCACGCCGGCGAGCGCGACGACCGTCAGGACGACGGCCGCCACCTCGGGCCAGATGCCCGAACGAGTCGCCAGCGTACGCGGTCCACCTAGGTGGATGTCACGGACCACCACCGCAGCAGTGTTGAAACCGGTCGAACCGTGCACATCTCCTTCGGTGTCGACGAAAGCGGACACTCCAACGGTGGACACCATGAGGGCGTCACGGCCGTGCTCGACGGCCCGCAGCCGCACCATGGCGAGCTGCTGGCGGGCCTCGTCCTCGTTGAAGGTGGCGTTGTTGGTCTGCACGGCGAGCAGCTCCGCCCCGCCGGTGACGGTGTCGCGGACGATGCCGTCGTAGGCGACCTCGAAGCAGATCACGTCGCCGACCACCCCGGCGCCGGTGTCGATGACGCCGGGGGCGTCGCCGGGCAGCATGTTGCGGACGAGGTCGACCTTGTCGGTGACCAGCCGGGCGATCGAGCGCATCGGCATGTACTCGGCGAACGGGACGGGATGGCGTTTCTCGTACTGCTGGTCGAGGTCGGGGCCGGCGCCGGGACGCCAGAGGATGCCGACGTTGTAGATGTCGCCGGGCACGTCGGTGCGCTGCAGGGTGCCGACCAGCACGGGCGCGTTGATCGTGTCGGCGGCGGACTGGATCAGCGCGGCGGCGTCGGCGTTGCGCAGCGGGTCGATGTCGCTGGAGTTCTCCGGCCACACCACCAGGTCGGGTTGCTTCTGGCGGCCGGCGGCCACGTCGGCGGCGAGCTGTTTGGTGGCGTTGACGTGGTTGTCCAGCACGGCCCGGCGCTGGGCGTTGAAGTCCAGGCCGAGGCGGGGCACGTTGCCCTGGACGAGCGCGATGGTGCTGGTCCTGGCGGCGGGGGTGGCGACCGGAACCAGGGCCGGCCCGGCCATCAGGACGGCCGCGGTGGCGGCGAAACCGCCGGCGGCCAGCAGCCCGGACGGTTTCCAGCGCCGCCAGGCGAGCGCGACCAGGGCGCCACCGGCGGCGGCCACGGCGAAGGTCACCAGCGGCGCCCCGCCGTACGCCGCGAGCCGCAACGTGGGCGCGTCGCCCTGGCTGAAGGCGAGCCGCCCCCACGGGAAGCCACCGAACGGGGTGCGGTCGCGCAGGAACTCGGCCGTGGTCCAGAGCAGCCCGGCCAGCAGCGGCCACAGCGCCCGCCAGCGGTCGGCCAGCGGCGACAGCCAGGCGCCGGCCAGCCCGGTGAGACCGACGTAGGCCGCCTGGGAGAGCGAGAGCATGGCCCAGGGCAACCAGCCGGCGGCGAACGTGGTCCACCACAGCAGCGGGAAGAACAGCACCACACCGGCGAGGAAGCCGAGGCCGAACCCGGCCCGCAGCCGCCGCCGGTGGACCGCGGCGGCGAGCAGGGCCACCCCGGCCGGGGCGAGCCACCACAGGTCGTACGGCCGCAGCGCCAGCAGCAGCGCCAG
>NZ_JBEZZB010000319.1:0-4277 GCF_040638955.1 Actinoplanes sp. NPDC024001 | reverse complement strand
GGCCTCGGCGAAGCGCGGCACGTCCGCCTCGGCGACGTCGATGGTGACCTTGATGGCTCGGCGCGGCGTGGTCGCGGCGCGGGCCTGGACGATCCGCGCGGCGAGGGTGAACATCGCGGTCGCGGCCGGGCCGGCGAGGTGTTGCGCCACCCGGTCGGCGTGCCCGGCGGCCAGGTCCGCCTCGGCCGCGACGACCGCGAGCCAGTCGTCGAGGGCGGGCGCCCGCAGCCGGGGGTTGCGGTGACGGGCGGCCTCGTCGAGGAACAACCGGGCCCGGGCGGGTTCGCCGCGGGCGATGGCCAGTCGCGCCTGCGCTCCGGCGATGGCGAGCAGCGGCGCCGCCTCGCTGTCGACCTGGTGCGCCCGGATCGCCCGGCGGATCGCCTCCTCGGCCGCGCCGAGGTCGTGCCGTTCCAGGCCGACCAGGGCGGCGGCGACGTGGCCGGCCACCGCCTGCAACGTGTAGGACCAGCCGCGCCGCTCGGCCAGCTCGTCGGCGACAGCGGTGAGCCGGGCCGCCTCGTGCACCGATCCGCACATGGCCTGCAGCAGCGCCAGGTGCCCGGTCGCGTTGAGCTCCGCCAGCTCCACGCCCGCAGCGCGGGCCGCGCCGACAGCGGCCGCCAGGTCCCGGCTCGCTGCGTCGGCGTCGCCGGTCCACATCCGGGCGACACCGCGGTTGTTCAGGGCGATGGCACGCTGCTGCGCCTGGGCCGCGCCGTCGGCCGGTGCGGTGGCGATCAGGTCGAGCAGCCGATTCGTGTTGTCCGCGACGGCCGGCATGTCGCCGCACGCCCGGTCGGCCGTCCACTGCAGGGCGTACATCGTGATCTCGGCCTGCCGGCTGCTCGCGTCGGCGGGCCGGTGCCGCAGCAGCTCGCGCGCCTGGTCGAGGCGGGCCGGCAGGGCGGTGAAGTCCCCGGCGTGGAAGAGCAGCAGCGCACTGCAGATGACCAGCTCGGCGGTCCCGGCGAGCCGGTCGGCCGGGATCTGCCGCAGGATCCGGACCAGCGCCGGCCGGTGCGCGGAGACGATCAGCGGGGAGGCGTGCGCGGTCACCACCCGGCCCAGGTACGCCCAGTCCCGCGCCGCCACCGCGTGTTCGAGGGCTTCGATGACCGAGTTGTTGTTCGCGTACCACCGGGCCGCCCGGCGGTGCAGTTCGGTGACCGCCCTCGGCGCCTCACGCTGCAGCCGGTGCCCGAGCGCCTCGCGCAGCAGGTGGTGGTAACGGAACCAGAGCGGGCGCGCGCCGAGCCGTACCACGAAGTCGTTGTCGTGCTCGAGCTGTTCGAGAATGCGCTGGCCGTCGTCCTGCTCGGTGATCGCGTTGGCGAGGTCGGCGCAGATCTGGTCGCAGATGCTGGTCTGCAGCAGGAAGCGCCGCTGCCGCCGGGACCGGGCGGCCAGCACCTCCTCGGTGAGGTACTCGTCGATGCCGCGGACGTCGCCGGCGAAGTCGGCGATGGAGCGGCCGCCGCCCGGGTCGGCGAGGAAGCCCGCGCCCACGTGCAGGCCGACCGCCCAGCCCTCGGTGCGTTCCAGCAGGACGCCGACGTCGGCGGGCGGCAGGGTGAGCCCGTGCCGGTCGATCAGCGCGGTGGCCTCCTCGCCGGTGAAGGCGAGGTGCCCGGTGCGGATCTCGGCGAGCCGCCCGGCGGTGCGCAGCCGGTGCAGGGCCAGCGCCGGTTCGGCCCGGCTGATCAGGATGATCCGCAGCGGTTCCGGCGGGTGGCGCAGCACGTCGTTCAGCTCGGTGAGGATCCGCTGGTCGTCGATCTCGTGGAAGTCGTCGATGACCAGCACGGTCGGCTGCGGCAGCAGGGCGAATCCGGCGGCGAGGCGGTGCGCTCGTTCACGCTCGTCGGTGGGCACCGAGCCCATCGCGGCGAGCGGGTTGCCCTCGGTGAGCGCGCCGGCGGCGCGCAGGGCGGCGATCACGTACGCCCAGAACAGCCCCGGCTCGTTGTCGTGGCGGTCGAGGCTGAGCCAGGCGACCTCGGCGCCGCGGGTCTGCGCCCAGGCCGAGACCAGCATGGTCTTGCCCCAGCCGGGACCGGCGCAGACGAGGGTGAACGGTTCCTGCACGGCGGCGTCGAGCTGTGCGAACAGCCGGGGCCGGTCCACGCCGGCCCGCAGGGCCCGCGGCCGCGCGGTTTTGGCCGCGGTCAGCGGCAGCGTGGATGCTGCTGTTGCCACCGCTACCACCTCGTCACCGTTCGGCGAGCCCCCGGGCGTCAGGCAATCATGACCGGAGCGGCCGGGGCAAGAATGTTGATCACCCAGTCGGCAAGGTGACAGCAGACCGATTCGGATTATCGGTCGAGGGCTGCGGGCTCAACTGCGCCACTCCGCGTCCGATGAGCGGTAGGTCAGGCAACCGCGGACGCACACCGGGAGGGTCATGCGCACTGTGCCGGTCTGCGTCGCAGCCATCACCGCGCTGCTCTGCTGCGTGTTCCTGCTCCCGGGCGGCAATACCACGGTCGAGGCCACGGTCGCCTGGCTGGCGGTCGCGGTGTTCGCGACGGCGATGACCTACTACGGGTTCCGGGCGGTCCGGCTGATGCGCCCGGACGACCCGGAACGCCGGTTCTGGTCAGCGTTCGCCTGGGCCGGTGTGGCGTTCAGCGCCGGCGACTGGATCCAGGTGGGCAGCACGCTGGTCGCGCCGGGCGGTGCGGACGCGCTGACCGGAACCGGACTCTCTCGTACGCTCGCGCTGGCGCTCGGCGGCGCGGCCCTGCTGGGCGTCTCGATGACCTACTCGCTGCCGCACCGCACCGACCGGCAGCGGCTCTGCTACCTGCTGGATCTGGCCACGATCGTGGTCGCGGCCGGCGCCTACGGGCTGTACTGGACCATCGCCAGCGGCTGGGGCAAGCACGTGATCACCGCCGCCGACGTGTTCGGGGTGGCGACCGGGCCGGTCGTGGTGATGCTGACCGCGTTCACGGTGGGCCGGCTCTACCTCAGCGGGGTCAACCCGTTCCGGTGGAACGTCGGCGTGATCGGCCCGATCGCCGCGGCGGTCGAGGCGGTCGCCCGGGCGCTCGGCCCGGAACTGGCCCGCACCGGCCGGCCCGGCTGGGTGTTCGCGATGAGCGTCGGCTCGCACGCCGCGTTGTTGCTGGTCGCCTGGTTGCAGCACCGCTGGTACCGGACCGGTGTCGCGGCCCGGCCGGGAGCGCCGAGCCGGCCCTACAGCCTGCTGCCCTATCTCGCGGTGGCCGCCACCTACGCGCTGCTCGTGGTCAGCCTCGCGGCCTCCGGCCTGGACGTCCGGGCGTGGGTCATCCTGGCCGGCGCGATCGGCAGCACCGGCATCGTGGTGGCCCGGCAGGTGTCCGCATTCGTCGACAACGCGGAGCTGCTCGCCGAACGCGACGCGCTCGCCGAGCGGCTGCACACCATGGCGTTCACCGACAGCCTCACCGGGCTGGGCAACCGGGCGC
This sequence comes from Actinoplanes sp. NPDC024001, assembly GCF_040638955.1. Classification (NCBI taxonomy): domain Bacteria; kingdom Bacillati; phylum Actinomycetota; class Actinomycetes; order Micromonosporales; family Micromonosporaceae; genus Actinoplanes; species Actinoplanes sp. NPDC024001. The sequence continues at coordinate 822 of NZ_JBEZZB010000319.1, read as the reverse complement.
TGTTCCTCGACCGCCTGGACGAGGCGCTGCGCGCGGGCGAGCCGGTCGGGGTGCTGATGATCGACCTGGACGACTTCAAACCGGTCAACGACCGGTACGGCCACTCCGCCGGTGACGCCGTCCTGGTGGAGACCGCGCTGCGGTTGCGGGCCCTCACCGAGGAGCAGGACGTGCTGGCCCGCCTCGGCGGCGACGAGTTCGCGGTGCTGGTGCGGCACTGCCCGCCCGGCGGCTTCGCCACGGTCGCGGACCGGGTCGGCGCGGCGCTGGAGCTGCCGTGCCAGGTGACCGAGGACGCGGCGGTGCGGGTCCGGGCCAGTATCGGCGTCGCCGTCGCCGGCCCGACGGCGAGCAGCGCCTCGGCGCTGCTGGACCGCGCCGACGAGGCGATGTACCAGGCCAAGCACGGCGGCAAGGGCGCAGTCCGCGAAGCTGTGTGAGGCTCGGCCCGCGACGCTCCGGTCTGCTTGACACTTTCCTGGTCAGTTCGACGGGGAAACGCCCGCGCCGACCAGGGCGGCATGCAGCGCCGCGGGGTCGATGCCCGGTTTCGTCCGGGCGGCCAGCCAGGCCGCGCCCGCAGCCGGATCCCGGCTGGTCAGGGCGGTGGTGCCGCGTGCGTCGAGGAGGGCGAGCAGGCCGTCGCGGACCGGGGTGTCCGTCGCCAGCAGGCCACCGGCCAGGACGACCGGTCCGGGCGCGCGGAGGCTGTCCAGGGTCGCGACGAGGTGGCCGACCGCGTCGGCGACGATGACGCTCGCCACCGGGTCGCCGGCGCGGGCCGCCGCGCAGACCACCGGCGCGAGGGCGGCGATACGGGCG
>NZ_JBEZZB010000318.1:0-4361 GCF_040638955.1 Actinoplanes sp. NPDC024001 | reverse complement strand
CGGCGCCGGCCGCACACCAGGTCGGCCTCGCCGGCCCGGACCGGGTCCGCCAGCGCCGGCAGCTGCGCCGGGTCGAAGGACCCGTCGGCGTCCAGCACGCACACCACGCCGTCCGCCGGGTCCGCGGCGACGATCCCGGCGTGCACGGCCGCGCCGTACCCGCGCTGCGGCACGTCGACGACCCGCGCCCCGAACCGGCGGGCCACCTCGGTGGAGCCGTCGGTGGAGCCGTTGTCGGCCAGCACCGGCCGATAGCCGGCCGGCATCCGGGCCAGCAGCCACGGCAGGGCCGCGGCCTCATTCAGGCAGGGCAACACCACATCGGTCATGACCCGGACGTTATGCCTGCTCAGAGCGCCGAGTTCTTACAGAACGAGGACGCCCGCGGCAGTTCTTACGAACCCCTGACGGATCGGCGGGCACCGCTGCCGCGCCCGGTTCGGCGGCCTAGCGTGCCAGGCGTGACCCACATCCTCGTGACCGGCGGCGCCGGCTTCATCGGCTCGCATGTGACCGCCGCTCTGCTCGCCGCCGGCCATGACGTGACGGTGCTCGACTGCGGCCATCCGGCCGCTCATCGCACGCCGCCGCAGGCGCCGCCGGGGGCGGTTCTGCGCCGGGCCGACCTGCGCGACCCGGCCGCGGTCCGCGACGCGCTGCGCGGCGTCGGCGCGGTCGTGCACCAGGCCGCGCTGGTCGGTCTCGGCGCCGGCCCGCAGGACCTTCCGGAGTATGTCGCCTGCAACGATCTGGGCACCGCGGTCCTGCTCGCCGCCATGGCCGAGGCCGAGGTGAAACGCCTGGTGCTGGCCAGCTCGATGGTCGTCTACGGCGAGGGCGCCTACCACTGTGCCCAGCACGGACCGGTGCGGCCGGCGCCGCGCGATCCGGCCGATCTGGCCGCCGGCCGCTTCGAGCCCGGCTGCCCGCACTGCGCGGCGCCGCTGAGCCCCGGCCTGGTCGGCGAGGACGCGCCGGTCGATCCGCGCAACGTCTACGCGGCGACCAAGGTCGCCCAGGAACATCTGGCCGCGAGCTGGGCACGCGAGTCCGGCGCCGCGGTGGCCGCGCTGCGCTACCACAACGTGTACGGCCCCCGCATGCCCCGTGACACCCCCTACAGCGGGGTCGCCGCCATCTTCCGCTCCGCGCTGGAGCAGGGCCGCCCCCCACAGGTCTATGAGGACGGTGGCCAGCGGCGCGACTTCGTCCACGTCGACGACGTGGCGGCGGCCAACGTGGCGGCCCTGCGCGCGGGCGCCGGTTTCCGCGCCTACAACATCGCCTCGGGCAGCCCCGTCACCGTGGGCGAGATGGCCGGCCTGCTCGCGGACGCCTTCGGCGGTCCCCGCCCGCGGACAACCGGCGAATTCCGGCTCGGCGACGTCCGGCACGTGGTCGCCGCACCGGCCCGCGCCGCCGCCGAGCTGGGCTTCCGGGCGGCTGTCACGCCCGCCGACGGGCTGCGGGAGTTCGCGTGCGCGCCGCTGCGCGCCTGAGGCCGGCCACCCTCGCGCGGTGGCCGTCGTCGCGCGGCGACCGGTATGCCCTGCTGGGCGTGATCGCCCTGGTCGTGGCGGCGGCCGTCACCGCTCCGCTGCTCGGCCGGCTGGGGCGGCCGGTGCACGCCTGGGCGGCGCCGCTGTTCGGGCACGTGCTGCCGCACGCCGGCCCCGGCACCCCGGCTGCCGTGCTGGTCGCCGCTGTGGTCGTACGGTGGGGCCCCGCTCTCGCCGGCCGCCTGCCCTGGTCGCGGCTGCTGGCCGCCGGCTGGCTGGCCGCGGTGGCCTGGACCGTCGCCCTGGCCCTGGTGGACGGCTGGCACCGGGGGGTGACCGGCCGCCTGACCACCCGGTTCGAGTACCTGAGCGAGGTGCCCGGGGTGACCGACGTCCCGGCGATGCTGCGCGGGTTCACCGGCCGCATCCTGGACGGCAGCGCCGAGGCGTGGACCACGCACGTGTCCGGTCATCCGCCCGGCGCGCTGCTGGTCTTCGTCGGCCTGGACCGGCTCGGACTGGCCGGCGGCGGCTGGGCGGCCGTGCTGTGCGTGCTGGCCGGCTGCTCGGCGGTGGTGTCGATCGCGGTGACCCTGCGCGCGCTCGGTGACGAGGCGTCCGCCCGGGCGGCGCTGCCGTTCCTGGTGCTGTTCCCCGGCGCGGTGTGGGTGGGCGTGTCCGCCGACGGGCTGTTCGCCGGTGCGGCGGCGGCCGCGCTGGCCCTGCTGGCGGTCGACCTGTCGCGGCCCGCACCGTGGGTGGTCGTGGCCGGCGGGGCCGGTCTCGGCGCGTGCCTGTACCTCTCCTACGGCCTGATCCTGCTCGCCCTGCCGGCCGTCGCGGTCGCCGTGGCGCGGTGGCGCCGCTGCCGGCTCCTGGTCTGGGCGGCGGTGGGCGCGGCGGTGCCGGTGGTGGCGATGACGGTGCTCGGCTTCGACTGGTGGCAGGGCTACGAGCTGGTCAGACAGCGCTACTACCAGGGGCTGGCGAGCGCGCGCCCGTACCCGTACTGGATCTGGGCGAACCTGGCCGCGCTGGCCCTGAGTGCCGGGCCGGCGGCGGCCGCGATCCTGCGCCGGGCCGTGGTCGCCGCCCGCAGCGCGCGCACCGCGCCGGTCCTGCTCTGCCTGGGCGCCGCCGCCGCGATCGTCGCGGCGGACCTGTCGGGGTTGAGCAAGGCCGAGGTGGAGCGCATCTGGCTGCCCTTCGCCGTCTGGCTGCCGGCCGGCGCCGCCCTGCTGCCGGCCGCGGACCGGCGCGGGTGGCTGTGCCTGCAGGCCGGCACCGCGCTGCTGGTGAACCATCTGGTGCTGACCGCCTGGTGACCCGCCGCATAACGACTTTTCAGCGATCAGTTTCTCTGCGTTTCCGCACATCGGGGCCCTATCGTGTGCCGGTGGCGAGAAAGAGCGACAGGGTGGCCGGGCATGAGACTGACGGAAGCGGACGTGTCGGAGATCGTCACCGCGGCACAGCACGGTGACCGGCGGGCGCTCGACCGGCTGATCGAGTCGCACCTGCCGCTGGTCTACAACATCGTGCGGCGGGCCCTCGACGACGACACCGGTGTGGACGACGTCGTGCAGAACACGATGCTGCGGGCCGTGCGGGACCTGCGCGCCCTGCGGACGCCCGGCAGCTTCCGCTCCTGGCTGGCGGCCATCGCGGTCCGGCAGGCCGGTACCTGGCAGCATCAGCGCCGCGCCGTGCGGGAGCGCACCACGGTTCTCGACGACGCCGTCCGCCGGGCCGACCCGAACGCCGGCGTCGAGGACGTCACCGTGTTACGGGCACAGCTCGCCGGGGAGCGGCGGGAGGTCGCCGCGGCGACCCGCTGGCTGGACCCCGACGACCGGACGCTGCTCGCCCTGTGGTGGCAGGAGGTGGCCGGACAGCTGAGCCGCGCCGAGCTGGCCGAGGCCGCCGGGCTCAGCATCGCCCACGCCGGGGTCCGCCTGCAGCGGATGCGCGAACAGCTCGACCTGGCCCGCGCGGTCGTCGCCGCGCTCGCGGTCCGGCCGCCCTGCCCGCAGCTCACCGACGTCATCGCGGGCTGGGACGGGCGGCCCGGCACGCTCTGGCGCAAGCGCATCGCCCGGCACGCGCGGACCTGCCCGGTCTGTTCGGCCGCCGCTCACGACCGGGTTCCGGCCGAGCGCCTGCTGGGAAGCGTGCCGGTGCTCGCCGTACCCCCGGGGCTGCTCGAGGTGACGCTCACCAAGACCGCCACGGTGGGGCTGGCCGGATCGGCGGCGCCGGCGGAATGAACCAGATGTCATCCACCGCCCAGGAAGTGGCTCGCAGTGCAGCGGCGGCGGTCAGCAGTGCCCACAGCGTCAACGATGAAACTGTCAGCGGCCGCGGCCTGGTGCAGTCCCAGCAAGGCAGCATCGCGGCGTTGGCCTCGGAGATCGATCAATCGGTGCGGGTGATCAACCAGTTGGCCATCGACAGCCAATCCATCAGTCGCGTGCTGGAAGTGATCAAGAGCATCGCCGAACAGACCAATTTGCTGGCGCTGAATGCCGCCATTGAGGCCGCGCGTGCCGGTGAGCAAGGACGCGGTTTCGCCGTAGTAGCCGATGAGGTGCGCACTTTGGCCCGGCGTACTCAGCACTCCACCGAGGAAATCGAGCAGATGATTGCCAAGCTCCACAGTGGCGTCGGCGCAGCGGTGAAGGCCATGGGCACCAGCCACGAGATGGCCAATGGCACGGTGGGGCAGTCGGAGAAAGTCCAGCAGGCCCTGGAAAATATCCTCGGCGCGGTAGGCATGATCGTCGACCAGAACCAGCAGATTGCCGCCGCCGTCGAGCAGCAGACTGCCGTGGCCCATGATATCGATCAGAACATCGTCGAGAT
>NZ_JBEZZB010000317.1:0-4414 GCF_040638955.1 Actinoplanes sp. NPDC024001 | reverse complement strand
CGCGGGCAGCACCCGCGGCGTGCGAGTTCTCCCTATCTACGGCGGGGTGGCGTACGAGCCGCAGGTCGAGGCCCTGAAGAAGGGCATCGAGATCCCCGCCGACCTCGGCGGCCCGGACGGCTTCACCGACCTGCTGTCGGCGGCGGCGGTCGACGAGCTGCTGAGCCGGCGCGGCCTGCGCACCCCGTTCCTGCGGGTGGCGAAGCAGGGCACGGTGCTGCCGGCCGGCCGCTTCACCGGCGGCGGCGGCGCCGGCGCCGAGATCGCCGACCAGGTCCTCGACGAGCGCGTCATGCAGTTGTACGCCGACGGCGCCACCCTGGTCCTGCAGGGCCTGCACCGGCTCTGGCCCCCGCTGATCGACTTCACCGGCGACCTGGCCGCCGAACTGAACCGGCCGCTGCAGGTCAACGCCTACCTGACCCCGCCGGCCAGCCAGGGCTTCGCCACCCACTACGACACCCACGACGTGTTCGTGCTGCAGGTCGACGGCCGCAAGCAGTGGTGCGTCCACCCGCCGGTGCTGCCCGACCCGCTGGAGAAGCAGGCCTGGGGCGGCCGCGCCGACGAGGTCGCCGCCACCGCCCAGGGCGAACCGGCCCTCGACGTCGTGCTCCAGCCGGGCGACGCGCTCTACCTGCCGCGCGGCTGGCTGCACTCGGCGCGGGCCCTCGGCGGCCGTTCGCTGCACCTCACCGTCGGCGTCCGCGGCCTCACCCGATATGCCCTGGTGGAGGAGCTGCTCACGCTCGCCATGGAGGACCCCCGGCTGCGGGCCGCCCTGCCGTACGGTCTGGATGTCGCCGACCCGGAGGCGCTCGCGCCGGTGCTCGACGAGACCGTCGCCGCCCTGCGTGACTGGCTCGGCAGCGCCGAGCCGGCGGCGGTCGCCGCCCGCCTGCGCGACCGTGCCTGGCCGGCCACCCGCCCGGCCCCGGTCAGCCCGCTCGCCCAGCTCGACTTCGCGGCGGCGCTGCGGCCCACCGACGAGATCGTCGCCCGGCCGGGCCTGCGCTGGCAGCTCGGCGACGACGGCCCCGAGCACGTCGAGCTGCGCTCGTCCGCACGGATGCTGCGACTTCCGGCCTGCTGCGCGGCCGCGGTGCGCACCGCGCTCGACGGCGCCCCGCACCCGGTCGGTGAGCTGCCGCTCGACGACGACGAGGACCGTCTGGTGCTGGCCCGGCGGCTGCTCACCGAGGGTCTGGTTGTCCCCGCGGGACGGCCCTGAGCAGGTAATGTCGCAAGGCATGACGGAACCGCAGCACGACCAGCAGCCGGTCCCGGACGTCCCGGCCACCGGCCCTGAGTTCGACCCGGCGGGCGACTACAACTACGACGAGGCGCACGGCGCCGGAGAGCACCCCGACGTGCCCGCCGCGCTCCTGGAGGAGGCTCAGCTGCGCCGCACGATCATCCCGCACTAGGTTGTGCGAACTGCACGGCGGTGAAGAGCAGACCCGCCGTGACCAGCCCGGTGGTCAGCACCGTGGCCACCGCCGCCGTGTCCAGCCCGACCCCGCGCCGGTCGGCCACCAGCTTGGCGGTGACCACGGCCAGGACCGGGCAGAACAGCAGCACCAATAGCGCCACCACCGGCGCGGCCTCCTGCCAGTCGCCGCCGGCCGCCTCGCCGGTGCGGCGCAGCAGCAGGTTGCCCAGCACGCCGAGGATCCCGCCGGCGAAACCGAAGACGCCGAAGAGCACCTGGGTGCCGGCGGTCAGCGGCCGTGCCGGCGGGGTGTACTTCACCCGGGTCTCCACCTCGTCGAGGTAGTCGCGGGCCTCCCGGTCGCGCTGCCGGGGGATGCTGGCCGGCGGCAGGGTCCGCCCGAAGCGCTCGGCGGCCGGCCCGATCCGGTGCACGAACTCCGACCACAGCCCGGCCGCCCGCGCGTCCACGTGCTCCAGTTCCCGCTGGGCCAGCCGGACGTGGTGCTGCGCCTCGCGGACCTGCTCCTCGGCGTCCCGCACGGCGGCGTCGGCCGCGGCGGCCCGCTCGTCGTGCCACGCGGCGGCCTCCTCGCGCAGCGTGGCGGCACGCTGGTCGAGGCTGGTCAGGCGGTGCAGCACCGTACGGTAGTCGGCGCGCTCGAAGTCGGACGGTTGCAGTTCGCTCATGAGGTTCCGTAAGGGATGATCACCTCGGCGCCACGATGCACCGAGCGGTCGAAATGCAGGGCCCGCCACGGCCGGGGATACCAGTTCGGCGCGCCGGTGCCCGGGTAGAACGGCGACAGCTCGCTGCCGTGCACGTCCAGCGCCACCCAGGCGCCGATCGGGTCGGTGCGGCTGGCGTGCCCGCCCAGGCTGTCGCGCAGCAGCCCGGCGCCGCGCCACCAGCCGATCACGTGCAGCCGCCGTTCCGGGCCCTGGCGCAGCACGCTGCGCAGCTGTTCGGCCGCCGCCCGGCCACCCGGCAGCGCGTCCACCGCGTAGATCAGGATGAAGTGCGGCCGGTCCGCCGGCCAGGCCGCGGTGGCCTCGGCGGCGGCGTCCTCGAGCAGCCAGTCGACGTTCTCGGCGTCGTACCAGCCGCACTCCGGGATGCGGGCGTGCAGCGCCTCGGCCGCGGCCCGGGCGTCCTGGTCGAGGCAGACCACCGAGAACCGGGCGCCGTCCGGGGCGAACTGCGCGGCGAGCGAGCGGCCCGCGGTGGCGAGCACCGCGCACGCCTCGTCGACCCGGGTGCCGAGCACCGCGATGTTGCGGCCGGGCGCGCGCCGCAGCACGGTCCGCGCCGACCGGGCCGCCACGTCGATGGTCTCGCCGAGCAGCGCCACCGGGGCGGCCGGCGACTCCGACGGGCGCAGCCCCCGGAAGTCCGGGCTCTCGGTGAGCCGGGGCACCACGTCGCCGTCGAAGAGCCGGGGCGGGCCCGCCTCGGCCGGGCGGCGCCGCCACAGCCGGTGCTGCAGGGCGCTCCACTGGTCGCGGTCGCCGGCGGCCGGCACCCGGACCACCCGGTTGGCGTCGGTGGCGCCGGAGTCGGCGTTGACCACCGCGTGGTAGCGGGGCAGGGTGTCGGCGGCCCCGTTGGTCTCGGCGAGCACCCGGCGCGCCTTGGGCAGCGCGATCCGCAGCGAGAACTGGGCGACCAGCGCGGGCCGGCCCCACAGCGCCTCGATGCCGGAGACGTCCTGGCTGGCCAGGATCAGGTGGATGCCCTGCGAGCGGCCCCGGCGGGCGAGGTCCTCCAGCAGGTCGACGGCCTCCGCGGCGACCGCGTCCCGGCCGGCGAGCAGCACCTGGAACTCGTCGACCACCGCCACGATCCGCGGCCACTCGCCGTCCGGGTCCTCGGTGCGCAGCTCGGCCAGGTTGGTGACCTCGTACTGTTTCGCCGCGTCCGCCCGCCGCCGCAGCTCGCCGCTGAGGAAGCGCAGCAGCGCCAGCCCGAACTCACGGTCGGTGTTCACGTTGACGCCGACGAGGCGCACGTGCGGCAGCCAGCTGGGGTCGCGCCGGCCCGGCGCGAACCGAGCGAACGACACCCCTTCCTTGAAGTCGAGCAGGTAGAACGCCAGCTCGCCGGGGGAGTAGCGGGCCGCCAGGGCGCCCATCCAGGCGTAGATGAAGTTGGTCTTGCCGGTGCCGGACGGGCCGGCGATCAGCGCGTGCGGCGGGTAGTCGCTCAGCGTCACCTGCACCCGGGCGCCCTGCGGGCTGTCCCCGAGCGGCGCGGTCAGGCCGGTGGCGGAGCTCTGCTGCCACTCGGTGCCGGCCTCCGGCAGCAGGCTGTCCAGCGCCACCGGCGCCGGCCCGGCGGCCACCGCCTCGGCGATCTGCCGGCAGGTCGCGGTCAGCACGGACGCCGGCGGGCCGGGATCCAGCCGTACGGGCAGACCGCCGGCCCCGCGGACCCGGGCGCGGTCCCCGGGCGCCGCCGTGATCACCTCGACGGTCGGGCCGGCCTCCACCGCCAGGCCCCGGATGACCAGGTGGACGCCGCACGCCGCCCCGGTGCGCAGCAACCGTTCCAGCTGGGTCCGCTCGTGCTTGGACATCTCCCGCCCGCCGAGCAGCACCGCCACCCGCCACGGCTCCGGGCGGCGCCGGGTGGCCGCGTGCAGCTCACGCAGCGACGTGTACTCACCGGCGAGGACCGTCTCGTTGATCCGCCGTACGTGATCGACCAGTTCGTCGAGGAGCGGGCCGAGGTCCTCCGGCCCGGCGAAGGCGAGCACCCCCGCCGAGGCGAGCGGGGCGAACCCGGCCAGGCCGCCGCCGAGGTGCTCCGGGTCGTACCCCACCAGCTGCACCGCGCCCGGGGGGGGGGGGGCCCCCCCGCCCGCCACGCCCCCACCCCCTCCCCCCCACACCCCCCCCCCCCGGCCCCCCCCCCGCTCGGCCCCGGCACGCCGCTGCAGATCATGTTCGGGGTGGGCGGCGAGCACGACCTCACCGAACGGAC
>NZ_JBEZZB010000316.1:0-4505 GCF_040638955.1 Actinoplanes sp. NPDC024001 | reverse complement strand
GGAGCCAGGATCAGGCCGAGGCCGAAGCCGGCGCCCCAGAGCGCCTCGTCGGTGGTGGTGAGCGGCCAGCGCATCTCGGCCTTCCCCGCCCCGGTGCCCGCCGCGCCGCGCGGGCCGCGGTCGACAGGCTGAACCGGCTGGTGAACCCGCCTCCGTCCACTGCCGACACGGTGACCGGCGCCGAACCGGCACCGCGTGCCAGCACGGGCGAACAGGCGACGGACGGGCTGGCCGCGATGCTCGCCGTGGCCGCCATCAACACGACCGTGGCCGCGCTGCCGCGGGCGGCGGCCTGGTGCGCCGACGCCGGCCTGTGGGGTCATGCGGAGACGGACCCGGGCACGCTCACCGCCGAGCTGCTGCGGGTCACCGCCCCCACCCCGCTGCTGCCCAGGGTCGCCGCGGCCGGCGGGGAGGTTGCGGGCTGCCCGGTGCGCGGGGGCGACCGACTGATCCTGGTCACCCGGCACGCGGTGGACGCGCACCGCCGCGACCCGTCCCCGGAGGATCCGGCGCCGGCTCAGACGGCGCAGCTCGTGTTCGGCGCCGGGCCGCACGCCTGCCCCGGAGCACGGCTCGCCCGCGTGCAGATCGCCGACGCGCTGGTCGCGCTGGCCGTCCACCGTCCGGTAGTGGTCACCGCCCGCGTCGACCGGCGCAGTGCCCTGCCCGGCTGGTCCTCGCTGATCGTCAGGTCCGGCCGATGACCGATCGTCTTCCGAGCCCGGTGACCGGCGCGGACGGCCGGCCCGGCAGCCTTCACGTCGCGGTGACCCGCGCGGACGGGCGGCTCGGCAACCTCCGCATCGCGGTGACCGGAGCGAGTGGCTTCTGCGGTGGCGTGGTCGCGCGAACCGCCGCGGCGGCCGGCGCCCGGGTCGTCTGCCTGGGCCGGCGCCCGGGGCCCGTCGGGGAGTCACGGTTCTGGGACGCCACCCGTACCGTGCCCGATCTGACCGGAACCGACCTGGTGCTGCATCTCGCCGCCGCGGTGGGTGACCCACCGCCCGGTCGCGCGGCGGAGGCCGCGTTCCGCGCTGTCAACGTGGACGGCACCGCCCGCCTGCTGAAAGCGGCCGCCGGCCGGCCAGTGGTCTGGGTGAGCAGTGCGAGCGTCTACGCGCCGCCCGGTGCCGGGCCGATCCGGGAGGATCATCCGCTGGCCGGCCTGACCGCTTATGGTCGCACCAAGGCGGCCGGTGAGCGGCTGGCGCTGGAGGCGGGCGCGGTGGTGTTGCGGCCGCGAGCGGTCTACGGCCCTGGCGATCCGCACCTTCTGCCGCGCTTGCGCCGAGCGGTCCGCGGCGGCCGGGCACTGCTCCCTGGACCGGACATTCCACTCAGCCTCACCGCCGTGGAGAATCTGGCCGACGCCTGCCTGACGGCGCACGCGTGGCCGTCCGGCGCCTACAACATCGCGGACGCGCCCGCCTACCGGCGCGACGACGTCGTCGCGGCCGCCTGCGGCGTCCCGGTCCGGCATCTGCCGATCCCCCTGGTCGACGCGATCGCCGCGATCGCGACCAGCGTCGCGCGCGTCACCCGGCGTGAGCCGGCCCTTTCCCGGTACGCCGTGGAGCAGCTCACCACCGGTGTCGTCCTCGACATCTCCCGTGCTCGTGAGCAGGGCTGGACCCCGCACCGCACGTTCGCCGACTTCCTGCCCGCCCGGCCGTAGCGCCGCCCGGCAGAAGTGGCACGGGCTGCGAAACCGCCGGCCGATCAGGGCCGGCGGCGGTGCAGGTCGACATAGGCGGCCCGCCGCTGCGGGTCGCGGGCGAGATCCACGCCCACCCGCGCCAGCAGTTTCGCCGCGTGCACGAGTGCCTCATCCGCCGCCGGCGTCACCGCGGCGGCGGCGAACTCGCGGGTGTGCGGCATGGCCTCCACCCCGGTGATCCGCACCGTCGGGTGGATCGACGGCACCACCTGGCTGACGTTCCCCATGTCCGTGGAAGCAGCTCTGACCCCCTCCGCCGACCGAACCGCCACCCGGCCGAAGTCGGGCAGGTGTTCCGCGTACCGCTCGATCAGCCACGGATCGTTACGCAGGTCGAGATAGTCGGGCTCGGTACGCCGGAACTCCACGCTCGCCCCCGTGGCCAGCGCGCCCGCTTCGAAGCAGTCGTGCACCCGCCGCCGCAGCTCGGCCAGCTGCTCCGCGACCGGCGTCCGCACCTCGTACTCGAGAACACAGCTCTCCGGGATGATGTTGGTCTTCTCGCCGCCGGACCGCACGAACCCCGCGATCCGGCATCCCGGCGGCGTCTGCTGCCGCAGCAACCCGACCGCCACCTGGGCGACCACTGCGGCGTCCGCCGCGTTCACCCCGTGCCACGGCGCCGCCGCCGCATGCGCCGGCCGCCCGCGATAGGTGACCTCGAACCGGCTGCAGGCCTGTGTGCTGTCCGCCGCTCCGGCCAGATCCGCGGGCCCCGGGTGGACCATCATCGCCACGGTGACGTCGTCGAACGCCCCTCCGGCGAGCATCAGCTGTTTCCCGCCACCGCTCTCCTCGGCCGGCGTGCCCAGCAGTTTGACGCGGAATTCGTACCGGTCAGCGACCGCTGCCAGCGCGATCGCCGCACCCACCGACGACGCGCCGATGATGTTGTGACCGCAGGCGTGCCCGATGCCGGGCAGCGCGTCGTACTCGGCGCAGAGCCCGATGGTCAACTCCCCCGTCCCGTATTCCGCGGTCAGCGCGGTGGGCAGGTCGCACACCCCTTCCCGGACCTTGAAGCCGGCGTCGGCGAGGAACGCGGCGAGTTTGGCGGCGGAGGCGTGCTCGGCGAAGGCGATTTCCGGTTCGGAGTGCAGGCTGTGGCTGAGCGCGATCAGCCGGTCCCGCCAGTCGTCGACCGTGCGGTCGCAGGTGTGCCCCATGCCGCCCCACGGTTCCCCAGGTAACGGCACGGAAACTGTCCGATCACGGACACGTCGAGGTGCTCGGCATCACGGTGTCAACAGCGTTGACAGCAGGGGTCAACGGTGTTGACACTACGACGGTCAAGGTCATTGCCCGAAAGCGTTCAGTCATGGGTCTCCTCGCCAAGCACCGCCGGCTGCTCTGGTTCATGCTGGTCGGCGCGCTCAGCACGGTCGTGCAGACGATCGTGTACGTGGCGGTGCGCGAGATCGTCCCGGCCACCTGGGCCAGCTGGATGGCGCTGCTGGTAGTGACCCCCCTCAACACCGAGCTGCACCGGCGGGTCACGTTCGCCGTCAAGGTCAGCGCGGTCGGCCGGCTGCACGGGGAGGCGGGCCTCACCTCGATCGCGGTCTACCTGGCCAACCTGGCCGTCACGCCGCTGTTCGCCGGCCTGGCCGGGCCCCGCCCGCCGGCCGTGATCGAGGCGCTGATCCTGGCGCTGACCGGAAGCCTGATCGGCGGCCTCCGTTACCTGGTGCTCCGCGGCTGGGTCTTCGCGGCACACCGGCACCAGCCGGCCGCGCACCGCGACCAGCCGGACACGCCGCTCGCCCGGCGTTGTGTCACGCCGGTGCGTCGCTGTCGAGCAGCCGCTGGATCGCGTCTCCGTAGAGCCCGACGATCGCCTGCCGGTCGGCGCTGCGCAGCACCGGATCGGCGACCAGCCAGTACGCGTTGATCAGCCCGGCGAACTGGGCCGCGGCCAGCCGCGCGCGCAGTTCCGGGTGGGTGCCGCCGATCCGGTCCGCCAGCGGGCCGACGAAGACGTCGTGCATCGAGGCCCGCAGCCGCTCCTTGATCTCCGGCCGGTCGGAGGCGCTGAGCATCGCCCGGTAGACCCCGGCGACCCGGCTCTCGGACGCGCCGAGCACGAACCGGACCAGCTCCCGCCCGAGCGTCTCGATCGGCCCGGCGAGGATCCGCGGCAGCTCGGTGAAGGCCGGCACGGTCGCCAGGAACAGCCCTTCCTTGGATCCGAAGTGGCGGATCACCAGGGCCGGATCACAGCCGGCCGTCGCGGCGATGGCGCGCACGGTGGTCGCCGCATAGCCATCCCGGACGAACAATTCGGTCGCCGCGCACCGGATCGCGTCCCGCGAAGGAGGGTTCTGCTGCGCCACCGGCCCATCGTAGTTCGGCGCCCCGGACCGGCCCGCGTCACCAGGCCGGGCAGGAAGCCGCCGGGCCCGGCACGACGCCAGCAGGAAGGCGCCGGCCCGGCGGACAACCCAGCCCGGTACGGGCGGACAGCGGCTCTCAGCGTTCGCGACGGCGACGGCCCAGGACCAGGGCGACGAGTCCGGCGACCACCAGTCCGGCGCCACCGGCACCCACGGCGGCCGCGTTGGCGCCCGTCAGGGGCAGGGCGCCTCCCCCCGTACCCCCGCCGCCCGGAATCGGGTCACTCACCGCGACCGGCCGGGTGGCCGGCGGGCTCGCCGGCGAGGCCGAAGCCGAAGGCGAGGGCGAGGGTGCGGTCACGCCGGCCACGACGGCCCGCGCGACCTCCACGATCCCGGGCGGCTGCGGGAGGTGGCCCGGCTCGGCGTCGACCGGGAAGTGGAACGGGCCT
>NZ_JBEZZB010000315.1:0-4518 GCF_040638955.1 Actinoplanes sp. NPDC024001 | reverse complement strand
AGGGCGACCACCACAGGCCATCTCCCGATCCTCGCCGAGTTCCGGCGAGACCTTACAACCAAGATCTCGTCGAAAGGATGGTGCCCTAGTGACCATCACGGCCAACAACCAGACCGTTCTCGGCCCGCTCAGCGACATCCCGTTCGGCGAAGGACGCACCTACGCCGTCGGCGACGAGATGATCGCCGTCTTCCGCCTCCGCGACGGCTCCCTTCGCGCGGTGTCCGCGGTCTGCCCGCACAAGGGCGGCCCGCTCGCGGACGGACAGATCGACAACAAGGTTGTCGTCTGCCCCCTGCACCTGTACGCATGGGACCTCGCCACCGGGTGCTCCCAGTCCGGCCAGCCCCCGATCACCGTCTACCCGGTCCGGGTCGACGGGGATCAGATCATCCTGGGAGACTGATGTGACTGCCACCCTTCCGCCCACCGTCACCACCACCCGGCCGGAGGCGAGGAGCCTCCGGGGCCACTGGATCGACGACTGGCGGCCCGAGGACCGGGAGTTCTGGGACAACGGCGGCGCCGCGATCGCCAAGCGCAACCTGATCGTCTCGATCTTCTCCGAGCACATCGGCTTCTCGGTGTGGACGCTCTGGTCCGTGCTGGTGCTCTTCCTCGGCCCCGAGTACGGCATCGACCCGGCCCAGAAGTTCCTGCTCACCGCGGTTCCGGCGCTGGTCGGCGCGGCGCTGCGGATCCCGTACACGTTCGCGGTCGCCACCTTCGGCGGCCGCAACTGGACGATCATCAGCGCGTCGCTGCTGCTGATCCCGTCGTTCGCGGCGGCGTTCCTGATCGAGCCCGGGGTGTCGTTCTCCACCCTGCTGATCCTGGGCGCGCTCGCCGGTGTCGGCGGCGGCAACTTCGCCTCCTCGATGGCGAACATCAACGCCTTCTACCCGGACCGCCTCAAGGGCTGGGCGCTCGGCATCAACGCCGGCGGCGGCAACCTCGGCGTGGCCGTCGCCCAGCTGATCGGCCTGTTCGTGCTGGCCGTCTTCGGCGCCGGCAACCCGGGCATCGTGGCCGGCATCTACATCCCGTTCATCGTGATCGCGGTGGTCGCCTCGGCGCTGAAGATGGACAACCTGACCCAGGCGCGCAACGAGAAGCGCGGCATGCGTGACGCCGCCAAGGAGCCGCACACCTGGATCATGTCGCTGCTCTACATCGGCAGCTTCGGGTCGTTCATCGGTTTCGGCTTCGCGTTCGGGCAGGTGCTGCAGGTGCAGTTCGCGGACACCTTCGACACCCCGATCAAGGCCGCCTACCTGACCTTCCTCGGCCCGCTGCTGGGCTCGCTGATCCGCCCGTTCGGCGGCGCCCTGGCCGACCGGCACGGCGGTGCGAAGGTCACCTTCGTCAACTTCATCGCGATGGCGATCGGCGCGTCGATCGTCCTGGTGGCCTCCCAGCAGCGCTCGCTGCCGCTCTACCTGGTCGGGTTCATCTCGCTGTTCGTCCTCAGCGGCCTGGGCAACGGCTCCTCCTACAAGATGATCCCGGCCATCTTCAAGCAGAAGTACGCCGGCGACGAGCACCAGGCCCGCCGCATCTCCGGCGCGGTGATCGGCATCGCCGGGGCGATCGGCGCGGTCGGCGGAGTGCTGGTCAACCTGGCCTTCCGGCAGTCGTTCCTCACTTACAAGGACGCGGACGCGGCGTACATGGCCTTCATCGCCTTCTACGCCCTCTGCGTGCTGGTCACCTGGGCGGTCTACCTGCGGCCTGCGGCGCGCACGAAGATCGCGGTCTGAGCTCGGCCTGGGCGGCCCGGTTGCGCTTTTGCGCATCCGGGCCGCCCTTTTCGCGTACGTCCTACGCACAGCCCCGTGCCTTTCCCCCGCAACGCATCCGCCCCGGCGCCCGGTTCCGCATCCCGCGCCAGCGCCGCGGGTCAGCCGGCGAGGTCGTCGCCGAGGCGCGTGCGCTGGTAGAGCAGGCGGCGGCCGTCACGGCCGGCGGAGACCAGCCCGGCGTCGCGCAGCGTGGTGAGGTGGTGGGAGGCGGTGCCCGCGGCGAGGCTGAGCCGTTCGGCGACCTGGCCGGTGCTGTGCGGCGCGGCGAGCAGGCGGAGCACGGCGGCGCGGGTCGGCCCGAGCAGGTTGGCGAGCGCCTGCTCCCGGGAGCCGTTCGGCGCCGGTGACCAGACGTTGCCGTGGCCGCGCGCGGCGTACCAGAGCGCGTCCCCGGACGGTGCGTCCCGCAGGGCGTAGATGTCGTCGCCGGCGAAACCGGTCGGCAGCAGAGTGAGGTCGCGCCCCTCGAGACCCCACCTGCCCTGCTTGTGCGGATAGTGGATGAGCAGCGCTGATCCGTCCCAGTCGAGTCGCGGGTGCAGCGCGTCGACCAGCATGCGCGGGCCGCCGTCGGCGGCGGCGCGTGCCCGGATCGCGATCTCCGCCTCGGCCGCGGCCCGCAGCCGCGGCCAGACGGGCGCGACGGCCGCTGTGAAATACGCGCGGATCTCGGCGAGCAGCGATTCCAGCGCTGTCCTGGGGTCCGCTACGAACAGTGCGATGTCGGGCGGCGCGCCCGTGGGCCAGGCGGCAATGACCTGTTGCGCCACCACGTCCGGCGGGGTGGCGGCCACCACGGCGAGTTCCTCGTCGAGGGTGGGGCGGCTGCGGGACGGGACCGGGGTCAGGAAGTCGGGCGCGTAACCGCGCGGGCCGAGCAGGACGGCTCGCAGGGTCGGCCAGTTCGCCAGCAGCGGGGTCACCCGGGACCGCCACGGCGCGTGCATCCAGGAGCCGCCGCGCAGGGCGAACACGCTGGCCACCACCTCGGCCATGGGGGAGTGGGCGAACCGCAGGCCGGCCAGGTCGGCGGCGCCGAACTCGAGCTCGATCACCCGACTATTCGAGCACGGTCGAACGGTTCCCGGCCATCGCGGTGTGCCGCCTACCGTCCGCGGCATGCACCGTACCCATCTGGGCCGTACCGGCCTGACCGTGAGCCGGCTCTGCGTCGGCACCATGAACTTCGGCTGGCAGATCGGCGAGGAGGAGAGCCACGCGGTCCTCGACCGGGCCGTCGAGCTGGGGCTCGACTTCGTCGACACCGCCAACATGTACGGCAGCGAGACCGGCGACGGCCTGAGCGAGCGTTTCCTCGGCAGCTGGTTCGACAAGTCGGGCCGGCGTGACGACATCGTGCTGGCGACCAAGGTGTACGCGCCGATGAGCGACCGGCCCAACGACCGCGGCCTGTCCGCCCGCAACATCATCGCGTCCTGCGAGGCGTCGCTGCGGCGGCTGCGCACCGACTGGATCGACCTCTTCCAGCTGCACCACGTGGACCGCCGCACCGGCTGGGACGAGATCTGGCAGGCGATGGAGACGCTCACCCACCAGGGCAAGATCCGGTACGCCGGGTCGTCGAACTTCGCCGGCTGGCACCTGGTGCGCGCGCAGGAGGCCGCCGACCGTCGCCACTTCCTCGGCATCGTCTCCGAGCAGTGCCGGTACAACCTGCTGCAACGCCACGTCGAGCTGGAGGTGCTGCCGGCCGCCGCCGAGCTGGGCGTCGGCATCCTGCCGTACTCGCCGCTGCACTTCGGAGCGCTTTCGGGGGCGCTCCGCAAGCAGCGGGAGGGGATCGCGGGCCGGGCGGTGCTGCACGCGCCGGACCGGGTGGAGCCGCACCGGTCCGCGATCGAACGGTACGAGCAGCTCTGTGCGCGGATCGGCCTCGACCCGGTGACGGTCGCGATCGCGTGGCTGCTGGCGCGACCGGAGGTCACCGCGCCGATCATCGGCCCGCGTGCCGCCGCCCAGCTGGACCTGCCGGTCGCCGCGGTGTCCACGGTGCTGGACGCGGACACGATGGCGGCATTGGACGAGATCTTCCCGCCGGTGGGCAACGGAGGGCCCGGCCCGGAAGCGTGGGCCTGGTAGGGCGTGTCGACATAGCGTGCCCGGTTTCGACCCTATGATCACCCTTGTCCGGTTTTACGTTTTCCTTGGAAACGGTGATCGCATGAACAGGTTGACGCGTTCGTTCCTCATGACGGGCGTGGCGGTGGCCGCCGGGCTGAGCATGGCCGCCGGCCCGGCAGCGGCCTCCTCCGCCGCGCCGTCGGGTGCGGAGGCGGGCGCCAAGCCGGCTGCCGCCACTCAGCAGCAGGACTTCAAGCGGCGCGACCGCATCGTCGGCTTCTACCGCAGCCCGCGGACGTGCCACAAGCTCGGCCGCATCGGCGTGTGGAAGGACAGCTGGGAGCGCTACCAGTGCTTCCAGATGTGGCGTGGTTTCCACCGCGGTGACTGGGCGCTGAAGGTCTACTACCAGCGCAGCTGGCACCAGGGTGGCCACGACTGGCAGGGCGACCAGCACGGCAACGACTGGAAGAAGCACTGAGCTGATCCAGCCGAAGGCCGCATCCCGTTCCGGGGTGCGGCCTTCGCCGTTCGCGGGTCTAGGTGTGATGTCCGGGGACGTTGGTCGAGCAAGTGTGACCACTCGATCTGACGATCGGCAACGGATCTTGTGAACAGATGAAGGCCTCCAACG
>NZ_JBEZZB010000314.1:0-4547 GCF_040638955.1 Actinoplanes sp. NPDC024001 | reverse complement strand
ACGCCTGACGGGATCGCCGACCTGACCTCGGCCGAGTTGCGGGCGATCGAGACCTTCGAGCTCGCCGGTTTCGAGGTCGAGCTGCTGTGCGCAGGCAGCCGACCGCGCCGGCCCGGATCGCCTCCAGCACCGGGCCCGGATCGTCGTCGGCGGCGACGGCCACGACGCGGGCCCGCGGCGCGGCCTCACGGATGGCGCTGATGGCGCGAGCACCGCCACCGGGCGGCAGGTGGAGACCGGCAAGGACCAGATCCGGTACGGCTTCGCGCACCGCTCTCGTCGCCTGCCCGGTCTCGCCGGCCGTCGCCACCACGGTCGCGCGCCCGCCGCTCAACTCGGGGAGCAGCTGTTCCAGAGAGCGGACGAATCGTTCCTGATCGTCCGCCACCACTACCCGGATCCGGTTATCCATGCAGCGGGGATGCCCGTCCTGGGCCGACTCATGCGTCCGATCCCCTACCGGGGGTGGGTGGAGACGAACTCGGCGATGTACTCGTCCAGCCGGTGCTCCGGGCGCCAGCCGAGGCCGGTGGCCTTGGTGGTGTCGGCCTGGCCGCGGGTGCGCTCGCCGCGCAGCGCGGGAACCATCACGTACTCCCCGCCGAACATCTTGGCGACGTCGAGCAGCGGCCACTCGGTGCCGGTGCCGAGGAGGTAGCCGTCGCCGGAGCCTTTCCGCGCCACCAGCAGCAGGCCGCGGACGATGTCCTCGATGTGGGTGAAGTCGCGGGTCTGGGTGCCCGGGGAGACCACGGTGAGCGGCTCGCCGGCCAGGTACTGCCGCTCGAAGATGCCGATGACCGTCGCGTACTTACCGGTGGTGATCTGTCCCGGTCCGTACACGTTGTAGAAGTACGTGATCGCGTAGTCCAGCCCGTACCAGTTCGAGTAGTTCTTGATGTACTCGATGTTCTTGGCCTTGGTCCACGCGTACGGATTGAGGTTCTCGTCCTGCCCGTCGTTGCCGAACTTCGAGCTGGACCCGGCGTAGATCAGTTTCGCGCCGTGCCCGGCCGCGAACTTCACCACCTCCTTGGTGCCCAGCAGGTTGTAGTCCCAGGTCAGGTCGTGGTCTTCGAAGGACTGGACGATCCGCGAGTACTCACCCATGTGAAAGACGATCGCCGGGGCGGGCAGGCCCCGGTCGGCCCAGATCTTCGCGATGTCGGCGGTCGATCCGTCGAGGTAGGTGACCCGGGGGTCGTTGACGTGGTTCTCCGGGGTGCCGGTGAAGTAGTTGTCCAGGGAAACGATGGCCGCGTCCGGGTACTCGGTCAGCAACGACCTGACCAGAGCACTGCCGACGAATCCGGCACCGCCGGTGACCAACAGGGTTCGGCTCAACGTACTTCCCATCTTCCGGTCCTCGAAGCGCGACCAGGCTACCCAAGCCCTGCGGCCGAAAACCAACTGCTAGCGGCGTCGACACGCACCGCGATCGGCCATAACCTCTCCGGTGATTAACGACCGATCGGGGGCCGGAGTGCGTGCGCGGTTCACCCTCTTTCTCGCGACGGTACTCACCGCGTGCACCGCGCCGGTCGATGTCCCGTCCTGGACCCGCATCGACCTTCCCGGTGCGTCCGGCGCCGACCTGCGCGCCGCCGCCGACTGCGACGGCCGGTGGTACGTCGCCGGCAGCCTGCCCGACACCACCGGCCGCACCCGCCCCGCCGCCTGGACCAGCACCGATGCCGTCACCTGGGAGCCGGTCCGGTTCTCCGCCCTGCCCACCAGCGAGTACGGCCCGCAGAACGTGATCTCCGCGGTGGCCTGCGCGGCCGGCCGGGTGGTGATGCTCGGTTCGGCTCGGGGCGGCGCGCACGGCAACCCACGGGTGAGCACCTGGCACCGGCTCGCGGACGGCCGGATGACCGAGAATCCCGCCCCGTTCGAGACCTACGGCGGGGACACCGCGGTGGACGTGGCACACCTGTCCGCCGGCCCGTCCGGTTTCGCCCTCGCCGGCAACCGGTCGACCGGTGCGGCGGCCTGGTTCTCCCCGGACGGCGTCACGTTCACGCTGGTCGAGAACGCGCCCGGCCTGGCCTCGGACGCCACCGGCCGGACCGCGGCACGCGACGTCGTGGCGCTGCCGGACGGCCGGTGGATGGTGGTCGGCGGCCGCGACGACCGGGCTGCGGCCTGGGTCAGCCGGGACGGGCGCCGCTGGACGCCCGCCGATCCGCCGTCGGCCGAGCCGGGCTGGACTGAGTTGCAGCGCGCGGTCCGGGTCGGTGCCGACGTGGTCGCGGCCGGCCCGCGCGGCACGTCCTTCGGCGTCTGGCGGCTGCGCGCCGGCACCTGGTCCGAGCTGGGCGTCTTCGGCGGCGCACCGACCGGGGTGCGATCGCTCGCCGCGGCCGGCGGCCGGCTGGTGGCGGTGGCCGGCGGCCTGTGGACCTCCGCGGACGGGGTGACCTGGCAGTCGCAGGTCACCCCGGAGCCACCGGTGGCCGTGACCGGCCGCGACGGCACCCTGCTGCTCGTCACGGCCGGAGCGGCCTACCGGCGTGTCACCGTCACCAGGGCGAGGGGGCGGGCGGCGGGACGACCGGCGGGCGGTCGTCGCAGGTGATGACGTTGGGCAGGTACGGCCCGAGCCAGCCGCCGTCGTTGCCGCCGAGGTCGGTCAGGCTGAACTCGGAACCGCCGGGCGGGAAGCCGAACCGGCCGCAGTTGTTCACCCCGACCGCGCCGACGTTGCGGGCGTCCACGTTCTCGAAGGACGCCGAACCCCCGGCGCGAGCGCTGACCACGCTCGTACCCGTACCGTCGACCTTGATGTTCTTGAACGTTATTCCGTTGATCGAGTAGAGGTCCTTCACCGGCCAGTCCGCGACCATCATGATCGCGTTGTAGGTGTTGTCCAGGTAGTGGTCGCCGGTCACCTCGACGTCGGCGTCGATGCTGCGCTCGAGCGCGAAGAACCAGATCGCGCCGAGGCCGATCCGCCAGTTCAGCTCGTAGGTCCCGGCCCGCACCGTGGTGTTGCCGGTGAACCGCAGGTGCCCGGTGAACGGCTCGGCGCCGAAGCGGGTGCCGGCGTGCAGGGCGCTGCCCTCCCGGATCGGGTCGGCGATCAGGTTGTTCGACACCGTGGTGTCCGCCCCGCCGTAGATCGCGATGCCGTTGGCGAGCGTCGGCGTCTGGATCGTGTTGCGGTCGAACGTGTTGCCGGAGTTGGCGGTCTTCTCCGACCACATGGCGAGCGCGTCGTCGCCGGTGTTGCGCACGAAGTTGTTGCGCACCAGTGAGCCGGTGACCCCGGTGTGGAAGTTCAGCCCGTCCGCGATCTGGTCGACGATGATGTTGTCGGTGACCCGGACGTTCGACATCGGACCGTCGAACCAGAGGCCCACCTTGGTGTGCTGGATGTGCAGGCCGCGGATCGTCGAGTCGCTCATCGCGCCGCCGATGCCGTTCACCTGGTCGGTGTCGATCCGCTCGCGGACGTCGCCCTGGATGGCGAAGTCGGCGAGGTGCACGTTGCGGCTGCCGCCCTCGGCGGCGCTGCGGCCGTCGAAGCCGACGCCGGTGTGCACGGAACCGTCCGGGGCCGGCTCGTCCAGCGCCACCTCGCGGCCCTTGATCACGGTGTACCAGTTGCCGGCGCCGGTGATCGTCACGTCGTCGACCAGGATGTGCCGGTTCACCTGGAAGACGCCGGGCGGCAGGTAGACGTCGCGCTTGGTCTTCTTCGCGTACGCGATCGCCCGGTCGATGGCCGGCGCCGAGTCGCGCCGTCCGGTCGGGTCGGCGCCGAAGAGCAGCACGTTCACCGCGGTCAGGTCGACCTTGGGCAGGCCCGCCAGCTCGGAGTCGAGCAGGTCGATCGTGGTCGGCACGCCACGGGCGGTGAGCCGGATCGTGTCACCGGCCCGGTAGGTGCGCCCGAGGTGCAGCCGCTGCTCGTCGTAGAAGTGGGTGGGCCGGAACGGCTTGGTGATCACCGGCGCCGGCTCGGTGGCGGCCGGCACGCACTGGCACTCGGTGATCCACCAGTCCGGATGCAGCAGGTCGGCCTGGGGGTCGTTGGTGAACGGGTACTGGTTGTAGAGCCAGGAGTACTGCGAGGTCAGCGTCATGGTCCGGGTGCCGTGCCGGGTGGTGACCGACAGCGGTGCGGTGATGCCGCCGCCGCCCGGGGCGTCCGGGATGCTGTATCGCACGGTGATCGCGTTCGCCGCACGGGGAAGGGTGAACTCCACGTACTCCCCCGGGTCGAGGGTGACCGCGGACCGGCCGGATGCTTCGGCGGGCAGCGTGTAGGCCGTACGGTCCGGCCCGATCACCGTGCCGGTGGTGGTGGCGTGCTCGGCCTCCTGCTCCAGGAAGGCGACGGTGGCGCCGCGGCCGGCGACCAGAGCGGGATCGAGGGCGGCTCGGGTGACAGCGGGCCCGGCGGGGGCGGCCGGAGCGGCCACCGCCACCTGCGCGGTACCGGTCACACCACGACATCCACCATGTCCGGCTCGTCGGGGCGTTCCGTATCCCCACCGGGCGCGCCGGAGCGGGGTGGTCGGCCGTCAGCGGGGCGGGTGGCG
>NZ_JBEZZB010000313.1:0-4859 GCF_040638955.1 Actinoplanes sp. NPDC024001 | reverse complement strand
GTGCGCATTTCTGCCGCAGGTGTCGGATCTTGCCCACGATGTCGACGTGGGTGGCGTTCGGATCGGCGAGCAGATACCGCCGTGAGAGCCGGATTACCTGCCGCGGGTGCCCCGGGGCCCGCGCCCGGCGACGGCCGCCAACCCGGCCGGCCTCACCGTGCGGCAGGTGGAGGTGCTGGGCCTGCTCGCCGGCGGACTGAGCAACGCGCAGATCGCCGACCGGCTGACCCTGTCGGTGCGCACGGTCGAGCACCACGTGGCCGCGGTACTCGCCAAGCTGGCCGTCGGCTCCCGGCGCGCCGCCGCGGCGGCCGCCCGGCGGCTCGGGGTGGCCGCCGAAGTTGGGTGGCCCGGCACACCAACGTGGGAGGCCACTACCGATTCCGGGGCGGTCGCCGGCGGCGAGAGTGGACTCGGCGGTTGACCGATGCGGGGCCCAGCACCGGAGCAGCCGCCCGGGCGGTCCGACGACCGTTCGCGAACCACCATCGGACAGGAAGGTCCACACCATGAAGGACACCAAGCTCGATCTGGTCGAGCTCCATCTGCTCGAGCTCGACGACCTGGAACTGGACGAGATCGACGTGACGTCGCTGCGGGACACCGTGGCGCTGCCGGAGACGGCCGCCTCCTGCACTGGCTCGATCACCAGCAACGGTTCCTGCTCCAAGCCGACCTGATCGGCGTTCCCCAGGTGGCCCGGTTCGTCCTCGCCGGACCGGGCCACCGCCCTTTCCCTGCTTCAGGAGGTAGCGCGATGACCCTCTCCGCCGGCGCCGCCGTGGACCCGGGAACGATCCCGGCCGTGGTCGCGCCGTACGCCCTGGTGCGGTTGTCCGCGTTGCCGTACCCGCGCCCCGGCGTGGCCGCGCGGCAGTACGGCCGGCTGTTCGCCACGGCGGTCGCCTGCGAACGCGACCTGATCGCGCTGGCCGAGCCGCTCGCCGCGGAGCTGTACACCAGCCGCGCGGACCACCCCGCGGACTTCCACCGCGCGGTGGTGCTGCCGTTGCGCCGCGACGTGCACAACCGGCGCGCCCCCACCGCGGCCACCCGCCGCGCGCTCGGCGACCTGCCGGCCCGGATCCCGCTGCTCAACGCCTGGCTGCGGGTCGTGGACGAACGCCACCGGGTGCACGACGAACTGGCCGCCGCCGCCGGGCCGGCGCTGACCGACTACCGGGCCGCGAACGCCGTGATCTGCGCCGACGAGTGGGTCCGCCGGGCCGCCGCGCTGTCCAGTCCCGCGCTGCTGGCCGGGTTGGAGCGGGCTGCCGCGCACGGCGGCACCGTCGACGCCCGGGGCCGCAAGGCCGACCCCAAGATCCTTCGGTACGCGCTGCGCGCCACCACCAAGACGAGCCCCTGGTCCTGGTTCACCCCGGTCGGGTGGGGCCGGTGGCAACCCGGTGGGAGCGGGCCGCACGGCCTGGAACCCACGGCGGTCAGTCTGCCCAACCACGCCCTGATCACGTCGTTGTTGCGGGGGCTGCTCGCCATGCCTCGGTACCGGCGTGACCTCGCGCACCGGCTCGCGCCGGCGTTGACGGTCGCCGGCGGGCAGGTCCAGTTCCAGCGCGACGAGGTCGTCGGCGAGGTTCTGTACAGCATGTACGCCCAGCGTCAGGTGCGGTTGCCGCGTACCACGGCTCTCGACGTGGTGATTGCCGAGCTGCGGCGGGCCGGACCGGCCGGGCGTACCGTGGAGCAACTCGCCGCGGCGCTCGCGGCCCGGCTGCCCGCCGGATCCGGTGACGCGGCCGCGCTGCGCTATGTCGAGCGGCTGGCCGATGAGTGCCTGCTGCTGCCGATCCCGCCGGTCGACCCGCAGACGCCCGACCCGCTGCCCGCCCTGGCCGGCTGGCTGGCCGGGCACGGCGACGCGGAGCTGGCCGCGACGCTGAGCCGGGCCGGCGCCGACACCCGCCGGTTCGGTGCGCTGAGCGCCGTCGAACGTCCACCGGTCCTGCGCCGGCTGACCGGGCAGTGGCAGCGGGCGTTCGCCGCGATCGGGCAGCCGATGCCGTCCGTGCCGGCGGTCCGCGAGGACGTCGTCCTACCCGGTCTCTCCGGCCTGGGCCGCAGCGCCGGCGCGGACTGCCGCGCCGACCTGAGCCGGGTGGCGCCGCTGGCCGAACTCTTCGACGACGCCGTCGTCATGCGGGCATTGCTGCGCCGCCGGCTGCTGGAGCGGGCCGGGCCGGGCGGCCGCTGCCGGCTTGCCGAGCTGATGGCCGACGCCGCGCAGATCTGGTCCGCGGCCGCCGCGATCACGCCCGACGGCACCGTCCTCGACGCGACCGACAGCATCCCCGCGGAGGTCGCCGAAGTGGCAGACCTGCGCCGGCAGATCACGGCGGCCGCCCGTGCCTGCCCGCAGCGCGGCGACGAGGCGGAGCTGACCGGCGACCTGATCGACGAGGCGGCCGCCGCGCTGCCGCACTGGCTGGCCCGGCGCCCCGCCTCGTACTCCTGGTTCGTGCAGCCGTTCCGTGACGGCACCCGGACCGGGTGGTGCGTCAACACCGTGGGCGACGGGTGGGGCCGGTACACCAGCCGCTTCCTCGGCATGCTCGGGCCGCAGCCGCGCGCGGCCGTTGCGGCGCAGCTGACGGCCATGTTCCCTGGTGGGCGGCTCGCCCAGTTCCGGCCGGTGTCCGGCTTCAACGCCAATCTGCACCCCCGCCTGACCGGCGACGAGATCGGGGAGGACCCGGCGTGGGCCACGCTCGCCCTCGACGAGGTGGAGGTCGTGCACGATCAGGCGGACGACGTGGTGCGGCTGCGGATCATCGCCACCGGCGAACGGCTCGACGTGCTCTATCTCGGCTTCCTGATGCGGCCGATCCTGCCGGACCGGGTGGCACCGCTGATCCTTGATCTGGGCGGAGCCGGCGCCGAGCTGAGCCATCTGGCGCCGGCCGGCCCGGCGCCGGCCGCCGGGTTCGCGGTCGAGCGGAGCCGCCGGTTGCGGTACCGGTCGCTGGTGCTGTCGCGTGCCTGCTGGACGCTGCCGCCACCGGCCGTCGCCGCACTCGTCGACGCCCTGCGCGCCGGCGGCGACGTGCCGTACGCCGCCGCGGCCCGCTGGGCGGCCGACCTCGGCCTTCCGGAGTCCGTGTTCGTGTCCGGCCGCCCGTTCTCGTTCGCCGACCCGGAATCGGTGCACGCCTACATCACCGACCCGAAGCCGCAGTTCGTGGACTGGGGCAGCGCTCTGCACCTGCGCTGCCTGGCACGGCTGCTCAGTGAGCACAGCGGGCTGGTACGGCTGACCGAGGCGTTGCCCGTCCCGGGGGAGGGACCGCTCGGCCGGCACGCGACGGAGCTCATCGTCGAGACGTACCGGGCGAAAGGAGGCCCTCGATGATCCGGCGGGATGTCGTCGTCTACTACCACGACCCGGTGAAGGCGCCGCTGCTGCGCGAAGCGGTCCTGCCGGCGCTGGACGCGGTGCCGCCCGGCGTGGCCGCGCACCTGGAGCGCGGCTGGCTGCACGGGCCGCACATCCGGATCTGCCTGGCCGGGCCGGACGACCCGGTCCCGGCGACGGCCGCCGGGATCGCCGCCGCGGTGCGCTCCCACCTGGATGTCCGGCCGTCGCGGGTGCATCTCTCGCACGCCGAACTGCTGGCGGCGTCGACCGCCGCCGGGCGTGCGGAGTTGGTGCCCCCGCCGTACGAGCCGTTCGTGGCGGACAACTCGGTGCTGGTACGCGAGCCGGACCCGGCCGCCGTGGCCCGCGTGCCCGGTGGGGCCCGCACCGCGGCGGTGCGTGCCGCGGTGCTGCACGCCGGCCTCCCCGCGCTGTCGGCGACCCTGGCCGAGACCGGGTTGCACGGCGACACCGGCGGAGCGCGGGTCCGCGCGGTGATCGTGGCGCTGACCGCGCACGCCGGGGCCGGGCCCTGGCGGTTGCGCGGAAACTACCTCTCCTACCAGTCGCATCTGGAGCTGCACCTGCACCACCACGACCGCAGCGGGCGCACCCGGGCGGCGTACGACGAGATCTGGCGGCGGCACGGCGACGCCGTCACCGCCCTGGTGCGGCGCAGCGCGGCGGCCGGCGGCCGGCAGCCGCTCAGCGCCGCCTGGTACGGGTGGGGCGCCGCGGCACGGGAGACGGCGGCGGCGGCGTACGACCACGGGGTGCTGCGTTCGGCGACCCCGCGGGACCGGGCCCTGCGGTTGGACGCGTTCGGCGACCCGGCGCTGGTGGCCGCGTACGCCCGGAACGGCCGCAGCCCGTTTCACCGGATCGCCGGGGAGAGGCAGCGGGACCCGGCCGAGCAGCGGCTGTTCGAGATCGAACGGTTCTGCAACAACATGCTGTACCTGCTGCTGGCGGTCGTCGACGTCACCCCCGCCGAGCGTTACCTGGCGGCGAGCATGGTCTGTGCCGCGGCGCAGCGGCTCACCGGCCGCAGCTGGCGGGACGCGGTCGTGGACCGGGCGGGGGCGTCGTGACGGCCGCCGGGGCGGTATTGCGCCTGCGTCCCTCGGTGCGGGCCTCGCCCACCGCGGACGGCGTCTACGTGCGTGGCTGGTCGGCTGCGTTCAGCGTCAGCGGGGGACCGGGGCTCTGGCTGCTGTGGCGGCGGCTGGAACCGGCGTTACGGCGCGGGGTGGCACCCGAGCGGCTCGCCGCGGCCACGGCCCGGCCCGCCGTGGCGGATGCCGTCCAGCGGCTCCTCGGCGCGTTGGCGCACCACGACATGACGGTGACGGCACCCGCCGGATGGCGCAGTGGTGACGGTGAACCGCCCGGTCCGGTCGCGGACTGGCTGGAGCAGCTCGCCGCGGATCCGGCGCGGGCTTGGCGCCGGCTGGCGGGCACCGTCGTGATACCACCGCATGCC
>NZ_JBEZZB010000312.1:0-4883 GCF_040638955.1 Actinoplanes sp. NPDC024001 | reverse complement strand
CAACGGGGTGAAGGTCCGCGACGCGGGCGCCCGGCAGGGGCTGGCGTTCTACGCCGACGGGTCGGTGCGGCTCTACGACGAGCCCGGGCGCACCGGTGGGTGCACCCGCAGGCGAACCCCCGGGCGCGGCAGGCCCGGCCCGGACCCGCCCCAACCGTCCCTGTCACCGCAGCGAGGAGGCCCATGGCCAGCGACCCGCAGCAACTCCGAAATATCCCTGCGGGGGATATCCCCCGGCCGGGGGTAACCGCCCGCAACGATCTGCTCGCCGCGTCCTGGCGGCTGCAGCCGCGCGACTACGTGATCGCCCACCTGCTCGCCGAGCACCGGTTCCTGACCACCGAGCAGATCGCCGCGATCCTGTTCCGGTCGCCGCGCACCTGCCGCAACCGGCTCGATGTGCTGCGCCGCATCGGGTTCATCGACTGGTTCATGCCGGTGCACCCGGTGCACGGCCGGCTGCCGGTGCACTGGGTGCCGGGTCCGCTGTCGGCCCGCTACGTCGCCCTCTACCACGGTCAGAAGCTGCCGAGCAGCCGTGCCGTCCGCGATGAGCGCGACGCACACCCGGCCGCCGCGACCCGGTTAGGTCATCTGGTGCACGCCGACGGGGTCAACCAGTTCTTCATCGACCTGCTGACCTATGCCCGCGCCCGTCCCGGGGCCCGGTTGGCGCGCTGGTGGTCGGCCCGGACCACGTTCGCCAAGGTCAACCACAACACCCGGCCGGACGGTCACGGCGTCTGGGTCGACGGCGACCGGCAGGTGGCGTTCTTCCTGGAACACGACACCGGCACGGAGACCCATGCCGTGCGCGCCGGCAAACTGCCCGGGTATCGCACGCTGCGCGACAAAGGGGGCCTGGCCTGGCCGGTGCTGTTCTGGTTGCCGACCACCAGGGTCGAACAGCACCTGCACGACTACCTGGCCGCCCAACCCGGCAGCACCGACGCGGTGATCGTGGCGACCGGTGCCCGCGACTACGCCACCGGTTGTGGCGGCCCGGCCGGCCCGGTGTGGCACCTGGTGGGCTACGGCCCGCGGCGCTGGCGGCTGGCCGAGCTGCCCGGCCCGGTCGGCGCCGGTGGGCAGGCCTACCACCCCGGCCCGCCCGCACCCGAGGAGGACCCGCTGTATCTGCTGGGCGACGCCCACTGAGCCCGGCGGGTTGGGTGCGGCCGCTACGGTCAGACCTCCTCCACTTCTCCACCTTTGTTTGCACCGCCGCAGCACCCGGCGTGGACCGCCACGACGTGCAGGACGCCACCTGCCCACCCGCCGCAAGGCCGGTCGGCCGCGACTGCCGTCCCTGGTGAACCCGCCCCCGGCACCACCCTCTCGCGGCCCTTCGGCCGCCCGCGAGCCACGTCCGCCTGATGGCGCCCTGCGCCCCGGCGCGTGCTCGTGCCCACTGCCCGCGTCGTCGCGGCGCAGCCCCTTCTTCGTCCCGTGAAAGGGAGCCGCCATGCGCGCTTCACGTCCCACCGTCACCGCGACGTTCACCGGCCCGTGCATCGTGGTGGTCTGCCCTGCGGCAGACGCCGCGTCGCTGCCGGACCGCGCCCTCAACGCGGTCACCGCCCACGGCGAGCCCGCCGACGGACTGGTTCCGCACTTCCTCACCCGCACCCGCTGGTCCCGCAAGGTGATCAACTATCGGTACGGTCGGGCCGTCGGCGCTCCGATCCGGCTGCTCAGCCTGGACGCCATGCGCTCGGCGGCGGCCGCGGCAGCCGGCGCGCAATGGCGCCTGTGGCAGCAGGTCGTCGCGGGCACCCGCCCGGCCGCCCCGTTCTGGTGCTACGCCGAGCGGCATCGCGCCGACCCCGACCGGCACCCCCTGCACCGCATGCAGGCGGAGTATCGGGCGCAGCCACGGATCCTGGCGATGACCGCGTACAACGCGCTGCCGGGCAAACCCTGTCCGCTGCCGACCGCCGCGCTGGAACAGCTGCAGAACGGCTACCTGACCCATGTGAACGTCGCCTGGCTGGCCGCGGTCCCGGCCGCCGGCCTGGTCACCGCCGACGGCGACTATCTGACCGCCGCCAGCCAGCGGCTGGCCGACCGGTTGGCCTATCTGGACGCGGCCAACGCCCACCTGGCCGCGCTGACCGGCGACACAGTCCTGGTCGCGGTCGCCGCCGCCGGCTGAGCAGGCGATCCCGCACCGCACCTGCCGGGCAGGTGCCCTCGATCCGCCGGCCGCCGCCTGCTGCGGCGCCCGGCCCGGGCGGTCCCCGGACCGCCTGACGCAGCAGCTGCTCGCTGCTGCTTCTTCCATCCCGCAGTCCCCACGCCACCTCATGGCAGACGCCAGGCGCGGACACCGGGATGGAGATCCCGGTGCGCCTGCTGTCGCGGGGACGTGTCTCTTCGGAGGTAGCACCATGCCGTGCCGGCAACCGGCCATCCCGGTCAACCCCCACCCCACACCCGACGGCCTGCCGGCCGTCTGCCCGGACTGCCGCCAGCCCGTCGCGGACGTCCGCTGCCTGACCTGCGCCCGCTGCCACGCGCGCACCGCAGCAGACGACACCGTGCGTACGGTGCGCGGCTCGACGATCTGCCGGGACTGCCGCGACCGCTACTACTGGCAGTGCCCGTCCTGCGACGGCTGGAACCGCGACAACGACACCTGCGGCAACGGCTGCCCCTGTGTCTGCGGCAACTGCGACGACTGCGACGAGCGCGGCAGCGACTTCGGTGGCCTGGTCCACGACTACGCCTACCGGCCGCTGCCGGTCTTCCACGGCACCGGGCCGCTGTTCCTCGGCCCCGAGATCGAAGTGGAGGTCTTCGGCGGCGACGGCTACCGCTGCGCGAAGATCGCCGCCGACGCGCTCGGCAGCCTCGGCTACCTCAAGCACGACGGCTCGCTGCCCAGCGGTTTCGAGGTGGTCGCGCACCCGATGGCCTACGACTGGGCGATCGAGCACTTCCCCTGGTCGATGCTTCAGCAGCTCAGCGAGCACGGCGCCGAGGCCACCGACGCCACCGGCATCCACGTGCACGTGTCGCGGGCCGGGTTCTCCTCGGTGCCGCACATCTTCCGGTGGATGAAGTTCATCTACCGCAACGAGACCGACGTGGTCCGGCTGGCCCGCCGCCGGGCACCGAGTTGGGCGGCGTTTCGCCCGGAGGACCGCCGCGCGGTCAAGCACTACGCCAAAGGCGCGGTCTGGGCCGACCGCTACCGGGCGATCAACACCAACAACGCCGACACCCTCGAACTGCGGATCTTCGCCGGTTCGCTGAACCCGGACGTGGTCAAAGCGGCGTTCGCGTTCGCCGCCGCCAGCGTCGAGTACACCCGCACCCTGACCGTCGCCGACATCACCGCCGGCGGCTGGGCGTGGCCGGCGTTCACCGACTGGCTCACCGCCCGGCCGGTGTACGCGCCGCTGACCCGGCAGTTGGAGGTGCTGTCATGTGCCTGCTGACCTTCCTGCCGCCCGGCGTGCAGCCGGATCCGCACGCCCTGCACAACGGCAGCCTGCTCAACGACGACGGCCACGGCTTCGCGATCGCCACCGGCGACAGTCTGCTGGTGCGCCACAGCATGAACGGCGAGCAGCTCATCGACGAGTTCACCGCCGCCCGCCGCACCCATGCCGACGGGCCGGCGTTGTTCCACTCCCGGTGGGGCACCGGCGGCACGGTCGATGTGGGCAACTGTCACCCCCTGCGGGTCGGCGGCGACGCCCGCACGGTGCTGGCCCACAACGGGGTCCTGCCCATCGACGTCGGCGCGAACGAACCACGGTCGGACACCCGCATCGCCGCGGAGGATCTGATCCCGGCGATGGGGCCGCTGCGGCTGCGCCGCACCCGGCTGCGGCTGCGACGGTGGATGGGCGACCACAACAAGATCGCCATCTTGACGGTGGACCGCCGCTACCGCCGCAACGCCTACCTGCTCAACGAACAGGCCGGGATCTGGGACGGCGGGATCTGGTACTCCAACACCGGCTACCGGGACCTGTTCGCACCACGCACCCTGCTGGGCCGGCTCGCCGCTGACCCGGCGACGTGCTGGTGGTGCAGCGAACCGCTCGACGACGACCGGCACGACTGCCTGTACTGCGGCGCCTGCCAGGACTGCCGGGCGACCGACGGCTGGTGCCTGTGCCGGCGAGCGCTGCGCCAGGCCGGCTGAGCTGTGCCCTGACCACTCCCCCGCCGGGGAACCCGACGCGTGTCACCCGGCCGACGGGGCCGCAGTGTGTCACGCGCCCGGGTTCCCCGGTCCCCTGTTGCGACTGGGAGGAACCCTTCGATGAACGATCCGCACGTCTTCCGGCTCACCGACCTGCCCGACACCGTCGCGCTGGCCCCCCTACCTGATCGGCTACCAGCCGCACGACAGCCTCGTCGCGCTGGCCCAGCACCGCCAGCAGATCGTGTTCGCGCTGGCCACCCCGCTGCCGCGGCACAGCGACTTCGACGGCGAGGCGCGGCGCATCGCCCGGCTGCTGGCCCGCAAACACGCCGACACGGTCTTCCTGATCGGCTACGGACCGGCCCGGCCGGTGCAGGTCGCGGTCGACGCCACCACCGGCGCGCTGCGGCACGACGGGATACCGGTGACCGCGGCCGCCCGCGTGCACGACGGCACCCTGTGGCACCTCGACTGCGACGACACGCTGTGCCCGGCCGCCGGGGTGCCGTTCGACCCGGCCACCACCGCCACCGCCGCCCAGGCCACCGTCGCCGGCCTGGTCGCCCTGCCCGACCGGGCAGCCGTCGCCGACAATCTGGCCCCGCTCACCGGCACCGACCGCGAGGCCATGAACACCGCCGTACCCCCGGCGTTTGCCGAGATCGCCCACCTGCTGGCCGCGGCCGCCGCCGGCGCCGGCGACGCCCAGCAGCAGGCCGCG
>NZ_JBEZZB010000311.1:0-4889 GCF_040638955.1 Actinoplanes sp. NPDC024001 | reverse complement strand
GGCTCGCCCGCGTGCGCGCGCACCCCGGCGAGCCCCGGCTCGGCGAATATCCGCAACCGCTCGTCGTCGGGATAGGCGTAGCCGAGCCGCTCGTGCCCGGCGCCGAGCAGGTGTTCGGCCTGCCGGCGCCCGGCCAGCCGCTGCGGCATCTCCAGCTCGCGGCCGTCCCGGCTGGCCCGCCCGAGCAGCGCCACCACCAGGGCGACGCCGGCGGCCCGCATCGCGTCGAGCTCGGAGTCGGAGAACCCGGCGAAGGCGATCACCGCGGCCGGGGTGATCGCCTTCCAGATCTCGCCGGCCGGCCGGTCCGCCGGGCTGCCGGGGTGCACCACGAAGGTCAGCCCGGCTCGGGCCAGCTCGGTGGAGAGGCTGCCGAGCAGACCGCCCACCTCGTCGCCGATCGGCCAGTCCGGCAGCAGGCACAGCACCACGTCGGAACGCCCGGTGCGCAGCGTGCGGGCGGCGGCCGAGGGCGCGTAGCCCAGCCCGGCCGCGGCGGCGAGCACCCGGTCCCGGGTGGCCGGCGAGATGCTCTGGCCCGGCGTGTCGTTCAGCACGTAACTGACCGTGGCCCGGGAGACCCCGGCCCGGCGGGCGACGTCGGCGCTGGTCACCCGTTGCATGGAAGCACCTTACACGTGTAAGCGAGCGTTCCAGGTGATCAGCACCGGATCCACCTCGTGCTCGAAACCCAGCACCGACAGCGTCGCCGTGTCCAGCTTGAACAGCCCGCCGGCGCTCGCCGGCAGCCCGACCCAGCGCGCCCCGGCCACCCGCAGGCAGTGCCCGTGCGCCACCAGGGCCACGTCACCGCCGGCGGTCAGCTCGCGGGCCCGGGCCAGCGCCCGGTCCAGCCGGGCGCCGGCCTGCTCCGGCGACTCACCGCCCGGGCAGCCGTCGGTCCACAGCGACCAGTCCGGCCGGGAGGCGCGGATCTCGCGGGTGGTGACGCCCTCGTACTCGCCGTAGTTCCACTCGGCCAGGTCGTCGGTCACCTCGGTCACGGCCAGGCCGGCCAGCTCGGCGGTCCGGCGCGCCCGCTGCCGCGGGCTGCTGAGCACCGCCGCGAAGGAACGCCCGGCCAGCTGCTCCCCCAGGGCACGCGCCTGCCGCTCACCCTCCGCGGTCAATGCGAGATCGGTGTACGAGGTGTGCCGCCCGTTCGCACTCCACTCGGTCTGCCCGTGCCGGATCAGCACGATCTCCGCCATCCGCTTCTCCCCTGCTCGTCGCCCTTGATTTCTACCCGGTCGGTCGAGCCGATGAAAACCAGGACGGCCGGTGGGTGGAATCGCCGACGCGGCGTTGCGGGAGTCCGTGGAGCTGGTCACGAGCGTCGGCTCGGCGGAGTGGGGGAACCCTGGACCGGCGGGCCTAGATCTCCCCGGGCAGCGACAGCGGATGGCGGGTCTCGTCCCGGGCGGCCAGGCAGGCCATCGCCCGGTGGTACTGCGGGCGGGTCAGCTCACCGCGGAGCAACTGTGCCACCAGCAGGCCCTCGGTGCTCTCGGCACGCGGCAGCGGCGGCACCGGCAGCGGGGCCGGCGGCTCCGGAAGCTCGCGGGCGGCACGGGGCCGCGGCCAGAGAGCGAACGTCCACGCGGCGATCATCGCCACGATCAACACGACCAGGACCAGCATGGTGACCAACTCCTCTGTTACATGGTGGCCCTTCGATACCCCGCGGACCAGAGGTCTCACTCGGAATGTCCGCGGATCCACGCTGGACGGCACGAACCTCCGGCTCCTCCGGCACGCTGCGAGTTCGCGTCGTGACACAGAGGATCCGTCGCGTGCCGCACGGCGAGCTTGTTGATCACAACCGGGAATATGCCACAGGGCCGGAGGTCCCGAAACGGACGGGCCCGGCGCACCTACGGATCATTACCTCAGGCACAGGCGTCGATCCGCCCGATGGCGAAGAGTCATAGGTGCAGACAACGTCGCTAGGAGGACCAGATGGCCACCATCGGTCGCCACAACATCACTCACCTCGAGACCGTGGAAGCACCCGGCGGGATGCTCACCCACGCCGCCGCCCGGGCGCTGGCCGTCCTGCGGATCACCACCGGATTCGTCTTCCTGTGGGCCTTTCTCGACAAGACCTTCGGCTTCGGCTTCGCCACCCCGGCGGAACGGGCCTGGATCAACGGGGGCTCGCCCACCAAAGGGTTCCTCAGCTCCCTCGAAACCGGCCCCTTCACCGGGTTCTTCCACAGCATCGCCGGAGCCACCTGGGCGAACTGGCTGTTCATGCTGGGCCTGCTCGGCATCGGCGTCGCGATGATCCTCGGCATCGGCCTGCGGGTCGCCGCGGTCGCGGCCGCACTCATGATGGCCTTCATGTGGGTCGCCGAGTGGCCGCTGGCCGCCGGCTCGTCCAACCCGGTCGTCGACTACCACGTCATCTACGGGGTCAGCGCGGTCGTGCTCGCCCTCACCTACGCCGGTCACACCTGGGGCCTCGGCCGCCGCTGGGCCCGGCTGCCGCTGGTGCAGCGCCGGCGCTGGCTGATCTGAACCACCCCCCTCCCCTACGATGCCCGGCCGGGAAGCCCCGGCCGGGCATCTCCCGTGCTGTGACAAAACGAGTGATCGGCGGTGCCCCGGCCGTGCGGGAGATGCCATGCTGCCGGAAGCGACAGTCCGCAGCGGCACACAACAGGTGGAGGCAGGGATGATCGCGCAGGTGGGCGACCGGCTGGTCGTGAAAGGCAAGCACGTCGGGGACGGCAACAAGGTCGGGGTGATCACCCGGCTGCGGCACGAGGACGGCTCCCCGCCGTACGAGGTGCGCTGGGAGGACGGCCACACCGGCCTGATCTTCCCCGGCCCGGAGACCCACATCGTCCGCGAGGGCGAATAAATCGCATGACCGAGGCGGGCGGGCCCGGCTAGGGTCGCGCTCATGCCTACGACGCACGCTCTCCTCGTGGTGGCGCTGACGCCCGCGCGAGGATCGCTGCACGCCATCCGTCTGCGCGCCGGGCGTCCCGCCCTGGCCTGCCGCTGACCGCGATCTCACTGGCTGACGCCAGGGCCCGGAGTCCCTATCGGATCGGACGGGCCGCGATGCCGCCTGTCCGTGTTCGCCGCCACCCGGCGGCAGACAGGACCCGCCCTGATGGCGCCCCGCTCTTCCCTGCGGCGCGAGCACAGCCGTGCCCGCCGTGCCTTCGGACAGAACTTCCTCACCGACCCGGCCGCGGCCCGGCTTCTCGCCGAAGCCGCGGTCACCGACCCCGGCACCACCGTCTACGAGGTGGGCGCCGGCCGGGGGCGGCTCACCACCGAACTGGTTCGCCGGTGCCGGCGCGTCATCGCGTACGAGATCGATCCGGACCTGGCCGGCATGCTGCCGGCACATCCCGCGCTCACCGTGCGCGTCGATGACTTCCTGGCGGCGCGGCCGCCGGCCGGTCCGTTCACCGTCGCCGGCAACATTCCGTACGGGCTGACGTCCGCCGTCGTGACCTGGTGCCTGCGGGCGCCGACGCTGCGCCGGGCCGCCCTGCTCACCCAGTGGGAGTACGCCCGCAAACGCACCGGCGACTACGGCCGGTGGAGCCGGCTGACCGTGCTGACCTGGCCCGAGTTCTCGTGGGAGCTGGCCGGGCGGGTGCCCGCGGCGGCGTTCCGGCCGGTGCCGCGCGTCGACGGCGGCGTCCTGCTGCTCACCCGCCGCCCGGTGCCGCTGGTCCGGCCCGAGAGGATGTCCGGGTACCGGCGGCTCGTGGAGCTGGGCTTCACCGGGGTCGGCGGTTCACTGCACGCCAGCCTGGCCCGCGGGTACGGGCCCGGCCCGGTGACGGCGGCGTTCCGGGCGTGCCGGCTGGATCCGCGGGCGCCGGTCGGGGCGGTGTGGCCGGAGCAATGGCTCACCCTGTTCCGCCTGCTGCGCTGAACCTGTCCCACGGCCGGGAGGTACACCGGGGCATGTATGACCACTATCCGACGTTCGATCCGAACCGGGACAGCGCGCTGATCGGCGACGGATCGCCATGGGACGGTTTCGAGACGAACCTGCGGATGGTGCTCAACACGTATTTCCTGGGGTTGCTCGGCGTCGCCGGCATCGCCGCGGCGGTCGCCCTGCTGCGGGTCGGGGACGCCGACTCCGGGATCCCGCTCGCGGCGCTGGGTCTGTGGTTCGTGCACGGCGCCGGTCTGGGTTTCGTGACGTGGGTGCGGCCGCGCCGGTCGGGGCGGCACACCCGGCTGCGCGCGATCGACGACGAGACGGTGGGGGTGACGTTCACCTATGCCGGGACGACCTACTACTGGACGGTGATGTCCCTGCTGCTGAGCGCGGCGGGTTTGCTGCCGATCGGCGTGCTGGGGCTGATCGCCACCGGTCATCCGGGCGAGGTGGCGCTCGGGGTGGTGTTCACCCTGTGCGGCCTGTTCTGCCTCTACGCGGTGTACCGCCTGGTCCGGCGAGCCCCGGGCCGGTTGACGCTGACACCCGACAGCGTCTTCCACCGCGGTTTCGGGACGGACTGCTTCGTGCCGTGGTCGCAGGTGACCGGCGTGCAGGGCGGGGTGGCCGGCTGGGCGCCGATGATCGTCGTGACGGCGCGCGATTCCGGCGGGGTGCGGACCCGGCACCACGGGCGGCGCGGGCGCGAGCAGGAGCCGGCGCTGACCATCCGGGCGCCGTGGCTGGGGGCTGATCCGGAAGTGGTCTATCGGACGCTGCGCCATTACCACCGCAACCCGGGGGATCGGGCGGAGCTCAGCGGTGAGGCCGGCCGGGAGCGGATCGAGCAGCAGGCTTCTTGCTGCGCTGACACAGCCGGCCGGCGCGCGCCCCTTGGCGCCGGGCCCGGATCTGCGCGCACACCGCCGACTGCTGCGCCGGCAGCCGACGCGGCGCCGACTGCTGCGCC
>NZ_JBEZZB010000310.1:0-5069 GCF_040638955.1 Actinoplanes sp. NPDC024001 | reverse complement strand
CGGCTGGTGGGCCGGGCAGCGCAGCGCGGCGCTGTGGCGGGCGATCGGCTACCACCTGCTGGCCGCGATCGTCGGCCCGCTGTC
Organism: Actinoplanes sp. NPDC024001; assembly: GCF_040638955.1. NCBI lineage: Bacteria > Bacillati > Actinomycetota > Actinomycetes > Micromonosporales > Micromonosporaceae > Actinoplanes > Actinoplanes sp. NPDC024001. Next base: position 4,985 of record NZ_JBEZZB010000310.1, on the reverse strand, counting down.
CGCGGTCGCCGTTCTCGCCGTCTGGTGCGCGGGGCTGGTGCTCGCGACGATGCCGCTGCACCACCGCTGGTTGCGCCGTGACGTCGTGCACGGGGTGGCTCTGCACGAGCCGGCCGTGCTCGCCGCCACCACGGTCGCCGGCGTCCTGCTGCTGCTCGCCGCGCCGTGGGTGAGCCGCGGCGCGGCCGCGCTGGACCTGTCGGTGGCGCGGGCGCTGCTCGAACCGCGCAGCCACGCCGAGCTCACCCGCCAGGTCGCCTCCCTGGCGAGCAGCCGGGCCGAGGTCATCGCGGCCACCGACAACGAGCGCCGGCGCATCGAACGCGACCTGCACGACGGCGCACAGCAGCGGCTCGTCTCGCTCGCTATGAACCTCGGCATCGCGCGGGCCGGCCTGACCGACCTGCCCACCCCCGCCCGGGACGCCATCGTCAACGCTCACGAGGAGGCCAAACAGGCACTGGCGGAGCTGCGCGGCTTCGTCCGCGGCCTGCACCCGGCCGTCCTGGAGGACCTCGGGCTGGACGCTGCCCTGTCCGGGCTCACCGCCCGCAGCGCCGTCCCGGCCCGGCTGACCGTCGACCTGTCGCGCCGCCCGGGAGCCACCATCGAGGCGGTGGCCTACTTCGTGGTCTCCGAGGCGCTGACCAACGCCGCCCGGCACGCCGGTGCGAGCCGGATCGACGTGACCGTCACCCAGCCGTCGCCGGAGCGGATCCGGGTGCGGGTGGCCGACGACGGGCGCGGCGGTGCCCGTATCGACGCCGGCACCGGCATCCGCGGGCTGGCGCAGCGCGTCGGCTCCGTGGACGGCACCCTCGAACTGTCCAGCCCGGCCGGCGGGCCGACCGTGGTCGTGGTGGAGCTGCCGTGCGAGTCGTGATCGCCGAGGACTCGGTGCTGCTGCGCGAAGGGCTGGCACGGCTGCTGGAGGCCGGCGGCTTCACCGTCGCCGCCGCGGTCGCCGACGCGGACGCCCTGCTGAGCGCGGTCGACGAGCACCGGCCCGACCTGGTCGTGGTCGACGTACGCATGCCACCGACCCACCGCGACGAGGGCATCCGCGCCGCGCTCGTGCTGCGCCGCCGCTGGCCGGGCATCGCCGTGCTCGTCCTGTCTCAGTACGTCGAGGAGCGGTACGCCACCGAACTGCTCTCCCGCGAGACCAGCGGCGTCGGCTACCTGCTCAAGGACCGCGTCGCGGACGTCACCGAGTTCCTCGACGTGCTGCGGCGGGTGGCCGCCGGCGGCGCCGCGCTCGACCCCGAGGTCGTCGCCCAGCTGCTGGTCCGCCACCGGCCGGACCCGCTGGACCGGCTGACCGCCCGGGAACGGCAGGTGTTGACCCTGATGGCCGAGGGCCGCTCCAACGCGGGCATCGCCGGCACGCTGGTGATCACCGAGAGCGCCGTGGCCAAACACGTCAACAGCATCTTCACCAAGCTCGAGCTGACCGCCGCCGACACCGACCACCGGCGCGTGCTCGCCGTGCTCCGGTTCCTGCAGGCCTGACGCCCCACCGACGAGGAGCCCGCGAACGTGACCAGAACCGAGGTGCCCCGCCACCCCCGCGCCGTCGGGCTGCTGCTCGGCGGCATCCTGACCGGGGCCCTGCTGGCCGCCGGCTCGACCGGGCTGTGGCTGACGCTCGCGGGCCCCGAACCGCTGCACGCCGACAGCCGGCAGCAGACCTACCGCGAGCCGGTCACCGGCATCGACATCTCCGTCGGCCTCCGCGACAGCACGGTCACCCTGATCAACGGGCAGCCCGGCGCCGTGACGGTACGACAGCAGCTGGCCTGGAGCCGAGCCGAACCGGTGCTCGAGGACGACATCGTCGGGCGGACCCTGCGGATCCGCTCCTCCTGCCCGCCAGTGCTGCTCCCGCCGGCCGGACAGTGCCGGGCCGACCTGGTCGTGGAGGTGCCTCCGGGCGCGACGGTGCGAGCGGACGTGGCCGTCGGCCGGATCCGCGCCGAGCGGCTCACCGGCGCCGTGGACCTGACCGCGTACGGCGGCGACATCACCGTCTCGGACCACCGCGGCCGGCTGCGGGCCAGATCCGACGGCGGCAACATCACCGGCACCGAGCTGGCCGGCGCCGAGACCGATGCGGAAGCCGAGTGGGGCGACGTCAACCTGCGATACGCCGTCGTGCCCACCGTCGTCCAGGCCACCAGCGGCACCGGCGACGTGTCGATCATCGTTCCGCCAGCCGGCACCGGAGCCGACGGCTACCGGGTTCGCGCCGACACCGGCGGCGGCCGGCACACCGTCGACGTCCCGCAGGACTCCGCCGGCCGGCACACCATCGTCGCGCACGCCGAGCAGGGCGACGTCACCGTACGCCACCGGACAAGCGGCTGACGCGCGGTTCCGGACGGTGCCGCGCCGAGCGCGGCGGCGATAACGCCCTCATCGAGCCGGCGGCGCGGCCAGGTTCTCGGGCACAAGGATCTCAGCCATCGCACCCGCCACCCCGGCCATGCTCGCATTCTCCAGGCTGCCCGGCTCCTCGAACAGGTTGCCGCACGAGTGCAGGTCCCGCCGTTGCACCTGGTAGATCAGGTAAGGAACGGTCGGCCACCAGGCTCCCTGCTGTTCAGCGGAGTCATCGATGACTCGGCCCAGCACGACCTCGCGGCGATCCTGTGTCAGCGCTTCCACAGCGCTGCCGTGCTCCACCGGCCAGGACTGAACAAGCACCCGCCGACCGGCGCACGGCGTCCCCATGCCGTGCTCCTGCACCGGTGCGGCTGTTCCGGGATGGAACGGCTCCACGCCGATCCGGTCGTCATGCGCGATGGTCACGTCGGCGCCCACCCGGAGGAGGTCGAAGGATCCCGCAGGAAAGAAGGCCACTACCGAAACCTCGGTGCTCTCGCCAGGTTCCAAGCTGGCTTGATCCCAGGTCAGGGGACCGAACTGGATGAGTGAAGTCGGCGAGAGCCGGGTGGAAGCGTTGTACCGAGCGCCCGGACCGTAGTTGTACTCGGTGGCGGCATGGACCTTGGTGGCGTCGAGCTGCTCGCCCACAGAATTGCTGGCCAGCACCCGGGCACCGGCCAAAACGTATTGTGAACCGATCAGCCGAACGCTCGTCTTGCTGGTGTTCTCCACGGTCATCTTCACCGTCACGGCACCGTGAGAGACGTGTTCGCTCACGTCAGTCAGCTCAGTCTTGATGGACACGGCCGGCGTCGCGGTACCCGGCAGGTACACCGCCGAGTACCAGGTGAACGGCACGGCGATCAACGCGGCGGCAAGGGTGGCAGCCGCCCCCACCAGTTCGCCGCGGCCGGGCTTACTCCCTGCCGCACCGGACGAGAGTCCGGCCGCCCGGCTCCTCCCGAAATGCCATGCGAGAAGGAACGTCGCCGAGGCAACGCAGAACAGCGCCACGCCGGCCACCCTCGCGGCGAGCAGATGGAGTTGCTCGGCTCGACAGTGCCGATCACCCCACCGCTGAGCATCGCGAAGACAACCGCTACCAGGGCACCGGCACGCTCGCGGGATTTCGACGGCGCCGGCCAGGCGAGGCCGATGGCGACCGCCGTCAGGCCCGCCAGGACCACGAGGACGGCTCCCGTGACCCGCGCCGCGAAACCGTCGGCACGGAAAAGATCATGGGTGCCGACGACAAGGATGCCTGCGGTTGCCAGGGCGAGTAGCGCCAAGCAGCCTCTAGGGGGAAGTGTCGTGACCCGCGGCGGTCGACGCTGTCGAGAAACCGACGGACCGTCGCTCAACACCGGAGAAAGTCAAACCGCACGGTGGATGACGCCGGGCGGCGCCTGCGTATTCTTCTTGCTGGTGGAAATCTCGATGATCGGACGCGACGCCGAACTGGGCGTCCTGCACCGTCTCGTCACCGAGGCCGCGGCCGGCGACGGGAGCGCGCTGCTGATCCACGGCGGGGCCGGCGTCGGCAAGTCCGCGCTGTTGCGAGCCGTCCACACCGAGGCCGCGGAGCGGGGCTTCACGGTCCTGCGCACGGCCGGGCTGGAGACCGAGCGCTGGTTCCCGTTCGCGGCCCTGCACGTGCTGCTGCAGCCGGTGCTGCGGCAGATCGACGCCCTGCCGGCCACCCACCGGCGCGTGCTGCAGGCGGCGTTCGGCGCCGCCGAGTCCGAGCCGGACGTGTTCCGGGTCGGGCTGGCCGTGCTCGACCTGCTCGCCGACGCCGCCGCCCGGCAGCCGGTCCTGATCCTCGCCGACGACCTGCAGTGGATCGACTCGTCCAGCCGTGACGTGCTGGGGTTCGTGGCCCGGCGCACCCACGGGCACGCTCTGCTGATGGTCACCGCCGTGCGCTCCGAGGACCCGGCGCGATACAACTCGGCGTTCGCGCCGGAGCTGCACCTGGGGCCGCTGGCCGGCGACGCCGCGGCCTCGCTGCTCGACAGCGGCGCACCGGACCTGCCGCCGCCGGTGCGGGCCCGGATCCTGGATCACGCGGCCGGCAACCCGCTCGCGCTGGTGGAGCTGCCCAAGGCGGCACGCCAGACACCGCCGGGCACCGAGGACCTGCCGCTGACCCAGCGGCTGGAGACGGCGTTCGCCGCCCGTACCGATGCGGTCAGCCCGGCCTGCCGTACGTTTCTGCTGGTCCTGGCGGCAGAGCCGGAGGCGCCGCTGGATCTGCTGCTGGCCGTCTCCGGCCGGCTGGCCGGCACGACGGTGACCGTGGACGTGCTGCAGGAGGCGGTCGACGCCGGCCTGGTCACCCTGGCCGGCGGCAGTCCCGGGTTCCGGCATCCGCTGATGCGCTCGGCGATCCACACCCGGGCCCGAGTCGCCGAGCGGTACGCGGTGCACGGCGCCCTCGCCGAGGCGCTGCACGAGCTGCCCGACCGTCAGCTCGCCCACCAGGTCGCCGCCACCGTGGGCGCCGACGACGAGCTGGCGACCCGGCTGGAACGGTTCGCCGACGCCTCGCAGGCCCGCGGCCGGGTCGCCGCGGCCGTGCCGGCGCTGCAGCAGGC
>NZ_JBEZZB010000309.1:0-5096 GCF_040638955.1 Actinoplanes sp. NPDC024001 | reverse complement strand
GCCCGGCCGGCCGGCCGGTGGTGCGCCCGATGGCCCGGCGCTCACTCGCCCCGATCAGCGCGGGCGAGGCGGCGGCCTTGGCGGCGAACCGGGTGTCGGCCGAGGCGACCCGGTACACCCCCACCGCGTCGTTGCCGCTGACCACGGTGCCGCCGGCGGACCGGATGGCGGCCGCTGCGTCCGAGCCGGACACTCCGTCGGCCGCCACCACCGTGTAGTCCGCGGCCCGCGCCGTCCCGGAATCGCCCGGGACCAGGGCGAACAGCAGCAGCACAGCGGGAATCACGGCGCGTAGCGAGATCACTTCCGCATGTTAGGTCCGGTGTGCTGACTTCGGGTGCCATACGCACCCGAAGTCAGCACGTCCAGTCCTCGGGGTCAGCGACCGCCGACCGCCGCGTAGGCGTCGACGATGCCGTACCCGTAGAAGCCGTTGAAGTTCTTGCCACCCTCACAGAGCGCGTCGAACTCGGCGGACCGGCCCTCCTGCGCGTAGCTCTGCAGACGCGGCTCCGGGCACGAGTGCTCGGCGGCGGTCCGGTAGAGCTGCGCCTCGACCAGGGCCGGAGCCATGGTCTTGCCACCGCGGCGGAAGTCCGGGTAGCCGTACTTGCTGACGATCAGCGCGGCGACACCGGCGGCGTGCGGCGCGGCCATCGAGGTGCCCTGCAGGTACGTGTAGTACCCACACTTTCCGGCCTTGGTGCACTCCTTGAAGACCAGGCCCTCGCCGTCCGCGGTGATGTTGCCGTCCGCGTCGACCAGCCCCTCCTCCTGCAGCACCTTGAGCGGGTACGTGGAGAGGATCTGGTTGCCGGCCGTCATGTAGGTGTCGGTGCCGTACCCGTCGCGGTACCAGCCACCCGGCGCGGCGACCGAGATCTGCTCCAGGCCGTAGTTCGAGAAGTCCGACTTCTTGCCCGACGGTCCGACCGAGGAGACGCCGATGACGTGCGGCCCCTCCGCCGGCAGGTCCCAGCAGGACTTGTTGTCGATCGGCCGCGGGTACGGGTTCGCCCCGTAGTCCGGGCTGGAGACGTCGGTCCGGGGCTTGCCCAGGTCCTCGTGGTTGTTGCCGAGCGCGCCGACCAGCGTGACGCCCTTGCGGTGCGCGTACTCCAGGGCTCGCTTCACGGCGGTGATGATGGCGCGCTGCTCGGCCTGGTCCTCCGGGCTGTCGGCCGGGTTGGCCGTGCAGTTGTAGAGCCACGGGTCGACGTAGAACGACATGTTGACCACGTCGAGGCCGGCGTCGGCGGCGTAGGTCAGCGCGTTGACGACCGGGTCGAGGAAGAAGTAGCCGGAGTCCTGGCCGCCCTTGAGCTCCACCAGGGTGACGTCCGGAGCGACACCGGAGAGGCCGACGCCGTTGAGCGCGGCGCCGATGGTGCCGGCCACGTGGGTGCCGTGCCCGCCGTCGTCGGTGCCGACCGGATCGAGGCAGCCCTCGACCTCGCACGGCCCGTCGATGTCGGTCATGTCCGGCGCGAAGTTACGGGAGAGCTTCTTGCTGAAGTTCGGCGCGAGGTCCGGGTTCGAGGCGTCCAGACCGGTGTCCAGGACGCCGACGGTCACGCTGCGATCACCCGACTCGATCTTGCGAGCCTTGTCCGCGCGGACCATGGCGAGGCCCCACAACTCGGCGTCGAGCGGGTCGGCCTTCGCCGGGCCGCCCTTGCCGCCCCTGCCGGGCCGGGCGTTGCGGTCGACCTTCTCGAGCCGGCTGGGGGCGTGGCCGAGTGCCCGGCGCTCGCTGGCGCCGATCAGGGCGCCGGACGCGGTGGCCTTGGTCTCGAACTTCGTGTCGGCCGAGCTGACCCGGTAGACGCCAACCGCGTCGTTACCGCTGACGATCGTGCCGCCGGCGGCCTTGATGGCCGCGGTCGCCTCCGCGGCGGAGGCACCGTCGGCGGCCACGACGGTGTAGTCGACTGCGTTACCTGGCTCCGCGACCGCGGAACCAGGCACCACAGCGAGGAACGCGAGGCCAGTCGCGGTGACGACAGCCCCGGTCATAACGCGTCTTCTCATGGAAGCGCTCCTCCTGTAATAGGTTAGGAGGCATCACATCGAGAAAGGTCGCTCAGCGCAAGAGCTAGGGACGGGTCATTCGCAGGACGTCGAGCGCTTCGTCCAGTTGTGTCTCGGAGAGTTTCCCGTTCGCAACATGTCCGCGTTCGATCACTACCTCGCGGATCGTCCGATCGGTCGCCAGGGCCTGCTTGGCGATCGCCGCGGCCTCGTCGTAACCGAGGTAGCGATTGAGCGGGGTGACGATCGACGGGGACCCCTCGGCGTACGCCCGGGCCACCTCCTCGTTCGCCTCCAGCCCGGCGACGCACTTGTCGGCGAGCTGGCGAGCCGCGGCGGCCAGCAGGCGGATCGACTCCAGCAGGTTGCGAGCCATCACCGGGAGCATCACGTTCAGCTCGAAATCGCCCTGGGTGCCGGCGAAGGCGACCGTCGCGTCGTTGCCGATCACCTGGGCGGCGACCTGGCGGACCATCTCCGGCACCACCGGGTTCACCTTGCCCGGCATGATCGACGAACCGGGCTGCAGATCGGGCAGCCGCAGCTCGCGCAGCCCCGCCCGCGGGCCGGAGCCCATCCACCGGATGTCGTTGGCGATCTTGTAGAGGCCGGTCGCCACCACCCGCAGCTGGCCGGACGCCTCGACCAGCGCGTCCCGGGCGCCCTGCGCCTCGAAGTGGTCGCGGGCCTCGCTGAGCGGCAGCCCGGTCTCCTCCTTCAGCAGCTCGATCACCGCTGGGGCGAACCCGGGCGGCGTGTTCACCCCGGTGCCCACCGCGGTGCCACCGAGCGGCAGCTCACCGAGCCGGGGCAGGGTGGCGGTCAGCCGCTCGACCCCGTTGGTGACCTGCTGCGCGTACCCGGAGAACTCCTGGCCGAGGGTGACCGGCGTAGCGTCCATCAGGTGAGTGCGGCCGCTCTTGACCACCGTCGCCCAGGTCTCCGCCTTGACGCGCAGCGCACCCGTCAGATGCTCGAGCGCCGGGATCAGATCCTGGCTGACCGCCTCGGTGGCGGCCAGGTGGATCGAGGAGGGGAAGACGTCGTTGCTGGACTGCGACGCGTTGACGTGGTCGTTCGGGTGCACCGGCCGGCCCAGGGCACGGGCCGCCAGGGTGGCGATCACCTCGTTGGCGTTCATGTTCGACGAGGTGCCCGAGCCGGTCTGGAAGACGTCGATCGGGAACTGGTCGTCGTAACCGCCGTCGGCGACATGCGCCGCGGCGGTCGCGATCGACTCCGCGACGTCGCCGTCCAGCACACCGAGTTTCCCGTTCGCCCTGGCCGCGGCGCCCTTGATCCGGGCGAGCGCCCGGATGTGCGCCGGTTCCAGCCCTCGGCCGGAGATCGGGAAATTCTCCACCGCGCGCTGCGTCTGCGCACGCCAGAGAGCGTCGGCGGGGACGCGCACCTCGCCCATCGTGTCGCGTTCGATCCGGAATCCGCTTTCGTCAGTCACCGGACCATCCTCTCTCGCTCTACGCCGGGTCGCGCACCGAGAACCGTTCCGGGACGCCCATCTGCTCGAACAGGGCGAGCGCCTCCGCGCGCAGCCGCCGGCGTTGCGGGTCGGCCGCGTCGAGGCAGCCGGCGATCCCGGCCAGCGCCCGGGCCACCGAGTACGGCTGCCGCACCTCCCGCGCGATCCGCAGCGACCGCTCGTAGGCCTCCCGGGCCGCCGGCACGTCCCCGGAGCGGTGCAGCGTCGCCGCGTAGTCGTGGAGGAGTTCCGCCGCGAAGCTCGTCTGGCCGCTGATCTCGACGGCCCGCCGGTGCTCGGCCAGCGCCGCCTCGAAGTCGCCCAGCTCGGCCAGGATCGTCCCGAGGTCGGTGCGGGCCTCGGCCTCCATCACGGACAGCCCCCGGCGCACGCTCATCGCCAGGGCGATCTCCACATATCGGCGCGCGTTCTCCGGCGTCGCCCGGCCCAGCCTCCGCTTGTGCCGCTGGATCTGGAGCAGGCTGCTGGCCTTCAGGTGGTCCCCGTCATGACTGGCCATCAGCAGGCGCAGCCGGTCGAGCCGCAGCGCCTCGGCGTAGTTCCCGAGCCGGCCGTGGGCGCGGGACAGCTGGGTGTGCGCGGCCAGCGCGTAACCGGCGAAGCCGACCCGGAGACTGATCCGGAGGCTTTTCGACGCCGTCTCGACGGTCTCGGCGTAACGGCCCATCACGAACTCGATGGAGGCCAGGTTGCCGTACGCGCCGGCGACCGCCACCTGGTCCCCCTGCCGCTCGTGCAGCCGGATGCAGAGTTCCAGGCACTCGCGGGCCTTCTCGTACGCCCCGTTCCGGTAGTGGACCGAGGCGCCGTAGTTGGCCATCATGGCCGTGCCCGCGTCGTCGCCGTGCTCGCGGGCGATCGCGAAGCCGCGGTCGTGCAGCACCGCGACGTCCTGGTTGTAACCGCGGTAATACAGCAGGTACCAGGCGGCCCGGGGGATCCACCAGGCGTACGCGGGATGGCCGGAGCGCACCGCGGCCTCCAGGAACGAGCCGAGGTCGGGCCGGTGCCGCTCCAGCCGGGCGACCGGGTCGGCGATCGCGGCGACCAGCTCCGGCCGCAGATCCGGGACCTCCCGCAGGTCGTGCTCCAGTGCCCGCCGGTAGGACCGGGCGACCGACGCCGTCAGGGCGTGCGTCTCCAGGTTGAGCACGCCGAGAACGGCCCGGTCGCGGTCCTCGGCGGGAAGGCCGGCGGCCAGCGCGGCGGCGAACTCCCGCAGCAGGTCGTGCATGCGGTAGACGCCGGGCTCCGGTTCCTCCAGCAGGTGCACGTCCACCAGCTCGTCGAGCAGGTCCCCGGCCTCGTCCAGCGGCAGGCCGGAGAGCGCGGCGGCGGCCGGCGCGTCCAGCGAGGCGGCCGGGTGCAGGCCGAGCAGGCTGAAGAAGCGCCGCGTGGACCCGCTCAGCTGGCCGTAGGAGAGCGCGAACGCGTTCCCGACGGTGCGGTCCTCGACCGCCAGCTCGGGCAGCACCGCCTCACCGAGACGCCGGACCAGGTCGGCGACCCGCCACCGCGGCCGGTGCGCCAGCCGGGCGCCGGCCAGCCGGATCGCCAGCGGCAG
>NZ_JBEZZB010000308.1:0-5140 GCF_040638955.1 Actinoplanes sp. NPDC024001 | reverse complement strand
TCGCTTCTTTCCCACACTCTCCATGATGCTGGACATCCTCCCGGAGACCCCAGGTCCCCTGATCTTGGATGTCCGTCAAAACGGGGCAGGCCCAGGCGCCTTGACGTCGCGGGTGCGCCGGCACAGCCGCTCAGGCCACATATGTTCCAAGGCATGCCGGCGCAGCGCGACCACTGCTGGAGCGACCTCGCAGGTGATGTGCAGCGCTCGGTCGACTCGGGTGGCGGCGAGGGTTCGCTGCACCGACGGTGACGGCGCCGCGAGCGCGAGCAGCAGCCCGAGGGAGCGTGCCCGGTGATGGGCGCGAAGCAGCACACCTAGGCAGACACAGTCGATCAGGGAGACGTCGGACAGATCCACGAGGACGTCCGCAGCCCGCTCGAGTCCGCCCTCCAGGCACGTCTGCAGCGCCGGCGCCACTTCGGCGTCCAGATCGCCTTGGATCCGCAGCACCGTCGGGCCCGCCGGATAGGCGCTGCGCACCGACCACTGCGCTGCGGCGACGTTCAGCACGGCCGCGCCCATGGCACACCTCCGATTTCGCCGTCATGTCCCATGCTCGTCCGTGGGCATGGCGCTTGCGGTCCAATGCTGTGAAGCTTCAGTGACGATCAGCTACGACGGCGGCCGGCTGCCCACCAAGCAGGCGTTTGCTGGGCCAGCCGCTGAGCGGGCCCAGCAGTGCCAGCAGCGCGGGCATTAGCAGAGAGCGGATCAGCACGGCGTCCACCAGCACTCCCACCGCCATGGTGAACGCGAGTTCCTGGAACGGCTGCAACGGAATCAGAAACAGCAGACCGAAGCTGACCGCCAGGACCACCGCCGCTGTGGTCACCGCCCGCGACGATGCCGGCGTCGCGATGATCAACGCCTGCCGCATCGGCTGCCGGCGTGCCTCGTCCCACACCCGGCCGACGGTGAAGATGTTGTAGTCGGAGCCGAGGGCGACCAGCAGGACCGCGGCCGCGAAGGGCACATAGAAGGTGAGCCCATCGTCGCCGAGCAGGTCGACGAACAACCACGTGCTGAGGCCCAGCGTCGCGGCCAGCCCGAGCAGATTGAGCGCCAGCAACAGCACCGGTGCGATCAGCGCCCGCAGAAACAGGACCAGCATCAACAGGTTGACCACCAGCGTCGCAACGATGATCCGTTTCAGGTCGGCGGTCGTGCGTGCCATGACGTCGGCGGCCACGGCACTGTCTCCACCAACACCGGCGCTCGCGCCGGACAATCCCGCGCTCGCCAGCAGGCCTGGCAGATCCTTCTGCAACGCCGACACCGCCGCGATCCCGGAGGCACCCAAGGGTGAGGTTTCCAGAACCACCAGGAAGCGTGCCGCCGCACCATCGCGCGACAGCACCAATCCCAGTTCGTCCGGCAAAGGCTGATCAGCCGGCCCCACCACCCCGGCAACCTCGGGCCGCGCGGCCAGCATCGCCTGCAGGCGGGCGAGCGCGTCCCGCTCGCGCGTCACGCCGGGTCTCTCCACCAACACGACGGTGGGTGACACGATGCCGTCGGCGAAGCCTTGCCGCGCCGCGTCCGCCGCCTGGCGTACCTCGTTGTCAGCCGGCAGCGAGCCGACGAAGGACAGGCCGAGGCTGAGGTCGCGGACGGGCACCGCCGCGAGCGCCAGCAGCGCGGTGCCTGCGCACAGGATCACCGCGGCGTTGCGCGGCCGCACCAGCCACCGTGTCCGCCGGCCGCGGCGCGCCAGCGCCGCCCGGTGCCGCACGCTCAGGCGTCGCCGGTGCCCGCCGGGCCAGAAAAGGTACGGTCCCAGGATCGCCATGAGAGCGGGCACCAGCGTCGTGGCCGCCAGAAGGCCGACGAGTACGGCCAGCGCCATGCCCGGCCCGAAGGCGTGGAACAACGGGAACCGGGCAACCAGCAGCACACCGGTCCCGGCCGCCACTGTCAGGCCGGCCACGGTCACGATGGTCGTGGTGTCCTCGGTCGCTCGTGTCGCCGCCCGGCGACGGTCAAGCCCACCGGCGAGAGCCCGTCGCATGGCGACCAGGTAGAAGACCACGTAATCGGTCACGACGCCCAGCAGCAACGCGATGAGCAGCGGCGCGACCTCGGGCGGGACGGAGACGTGCAGCATCCACCCGAGGACGCCGGCCACGTCGAGCAGGATCAGAGCGGCGGTTCCGGCCGTGATCAAGGCGACGAACGGTGCCACCGCCGACCGGAAGGCGACCGCGACGATCAGCAGGACTGCCGCCAAGGTGGCGATCTCGGCGGTGTGTACCGAACGGCTGACCACGCGGCCTTGTTCGACCTGGGCCGGCAGCGTGCCGGTCACGCCGATCACGTGGTCCTCCGGCCCGAAGTGGTTGTCGACAAAGCGGTGGGCGGCGGCGATCTGCGTTCCCAGGCCGACGTTCGGCGGCATGAACAGCAGCGTCAGGATGGTGGTGTCGCGTTCCCGGCTGCCGGGGAACAGTCCGGCCGTGTTCGTCAGGGGTATCGCACCGAGGATCGGACCGGCATCGGCGTACTGGCCCTGGGTGACCGCGGCAGCCCGCGCGACCGCCTCGGCCTGCGTGAGCGGGGTGAGACCGCTCGGGTGGTGCTGCACCACGGCGACACGGCTCAGCAGCGGGAACTTGAAGCGGGCGAACGACGCCAGCTCGGTCTGGATCGCTGGGTTCTCGAGCGAGATCAGGCCCTCCACGCCGCTCCCCCGGTTCGGCGGTTGGTAGCCGGCGGCCACCACAGCCAGCAGCAGCCAGACCGACACGATCAGCCAACGGCAGCGGACGACGGCGCGCGCGTAGGCCGCGGCAAGGCCGCGAGGCCGGCGTCCGGCCGGCCCCTTCGCGTGGGTTCTCACCTTCGTCCCCGGGCGATGGATGTCAGCGGGTGCGGTTGAACAGCCAGGTCATTGTGGGACCGTTCTGGCGCGTCTGCACCTGCAAGGCATCAGCGGTGCAGCTGTAGGTGCCACCGCGCAGGATCGGCAACACGTCCAGGGCGTCGCCGGTCTGGGGCAGGTCCGTGCCGGTCAGTTCGCCGACGGGGGCGTCGTCGAGCAGGGTGACCTCGAACGGTTCGCTGAGTTTCACGGTGGCCCGCAACCTGTTGTCACCAGTGCCCGTCTGCGGCCGCCAGGTTCCCGGCGTCTCGCCGGTGGGCTGCTCGAAACGGACGGCGGCCCGCAGCGATCCGGCGTACTGGATCTGTCCGCTCAGCTCGGTGTTACCGAACTCGCCGGAGAAGCTCACCGGTTCGGAGCCGGTGAAGTCCACCGCGGTGACGCCGTCACCGTTGACAGTCATCACCGCGCCGGTGCCGCCGGCCACCCTGCCGGAAGTGGTGCCGAAGGCACCGGAGGCGCGGACACCGGTGACCCGCCAGGATCCGATCACACACGCTACGTCGGCCGGTTGCGCCGATGTGGTGGGTGATGCAGAAACCGACGGGGCGGGTGCGGGGAGTGAATCGGCGTTGGTGGGGTCCTCGGTGTCGCCACACGCGGCGCCGGCCATACCGAGGAGCAGGCCGAGGCAGAGGATCGGGGGGATTCGGGTTGTCATGGCGATCGCCTCCGAGAGCGGGCAAGCTGTGTGCTTGCTTTCTTCCCAGCGGACGCGACAGAGTCGACCCGGTTGCGTGACGCTTCGATTACACCGTGCGAACCGGTCGGGTCACGGCAGATCGAGGGCTTGCAGGGTCACGAGAAACGGCTCAGTCTCGAACTCGGCGTAACGCCGCGAATCGGCGACAAGCGCGTACTCGTCGGCGTAGGCACGGTAGCTGAATATCTGCAGGCTGCCCGACACTTCGACCTTTTGCCCGGGGCTAATGATCTGTTTCTCAGCGCACAGCACGAGCAGCGACCCGTCACCGTACCCGGGGCTGTCCATCTCGAAGGAGGTCGGACCGATGACGTCGGTGACCGTACCGCTCGCCGTGATGGTCTCGCCGATGATGTCAGCCCCGGTCACAGGCAGCACCGTGGGACTCGATGCTGCTGTGCCGGTCGACGGCAGGCCGCGTTCGGCCGTTCCGTCGCCACATCCACTCGTGACTGAACTCATCAATCCGGCACAGCACAGTGCCGAAACGCGGCGAAAGGCGTAACCCATGATCTTCTCCTTCCGCACGGCGGTCGCCAGGACGTCGGTGCGCCGGCAAGCCGTCGAGTATCGCTGCTGAACGGGACCCTTCCTGCGGTTTTCCGCGAACATCGCTGGCAAACACCGAGCCGAACCTTGTCACGGCTTCGTCACATCGGCCCCTGTCACGCCGGACGGGCACGGGCTGGCGGTGGCGGCCGTCAACCCGTGCCCGTGGCCCTGCGGTGAAGCTGTAGATCTGCCGATGTGATCCCGGACAAACGCTATCGGTGCCGGCCCGGCGGGCCGTCAGCTGAAGAACCCACGCGACGACGGCAGGTAACCGGCTGCCCAGTAAGGCGTGTAGCCGTAATAGCCGTAGAGGTTGGCGAGGTCTTTGTCGCGGTCGACGAGTTCCGGGGCGTAGCCCGGAGCGGCGGCCACCTGCGCCCGGGACCGGTCGATACCGACCGCCTCATCGGTCACGCGCTCGACGGTCTCCACCGGCAGGAACAACGGTGTCGCACCGATGCCAAGCAGCCCGCCGTGTTCCACGCGCAGCAGCCGGACCTTCCGGTGTTCGGGATCGATCAACAGGTCGTCGACCTCGCCGATCTCGTTGCCGTCACGATCCAGCACGGTACAGCCACGGATGTCGTCGGCCGGATCGGCAAGCGTCTGATCGCTGTCACCCAGGCGCATCAAGGTGCCGGATTCCACGTTCATGGTTCCTCCATTCCCTCCGGCGACGAGCCGGGGAATCACGGATGCCATTTACGGTTCCGTCCGCAACGCTAGGGAGCGGGATTCGCGGTTGCCGCACAGAAAGTTGTCGCTTCCGTGACAACGGGCCCGGCGACCGGTTCGTCCGTTCTGATGCCGATCGTGCGCTCGGTGCGCGCGCTGCGCCTTGTCTTCGCGTTGAAGGTGCTCAGCCACCGTCGTTCCGCGACGCGGCACGGGGTGACACCGCAGGACAGAGCTAAGACCGCATCTCATTTGGGATGGTTGCTGGTCAACAGGTTCTGCTTGGCGGCGCGGCGGTAGCAGATGACAGCGCACGCCAGGCGCAGGAA
>NZ_JBEZZB010000307.1:0-5157 GCF_040638955.1 Actinoplanes sp. NPDC024001 | reverse complement strand
GGCGGGGAGAAGCCGCCCGGCCACGGCAGCGGCACCCGGCAGCCGTCGCGGGAGAAGCCGGAACGCGGCCAGGCCGGATCCTGGCGGGCCGCGGGCGGCACGTCGACCTCGGGCAGGCTGTACTCCTGGCCCTGGTAGAGGTAGGCGGCGCCGGGCAGGGCGAGCACGGTCAGCAGGGCGGCCCGGGCCCGGGCCACGCTGCCGTAACGGGTCGCGGTGCGGGCCACGTCGTGGTTCTCCACCACCCAGGTGACCGGGGGATGCCGCAGCAGCCGCTCACCGGTCTCGCGCCACAGCCCGGCCCTCCACGGGGCGATCACGAAGTCGAAGGCGAACGCCTGGTGCAGCCGGTCCGGCGCCACGTACCGGGCGGCCCGCTCCGGTTCCAGGTTCACCTCACCGATCAGGGCGCGCGGCGGGTCGTACGCGTCGGCGATCGCCCGCCACCGCCGGTAGACGTCCGGGGTCTCCGGCTGGTCGCAGGCGAGCGGGTTGCCGCGCAGCCGGCCGGGCGCCGGATGCACACCGGGCGGCAGCGACGGCAGGCCGGGCGCCTTGAACAGCCCGTGCGCCACGTCGACCCGCAGCCCGTCGACGCCCCGGTCGAACCAGAACCGCAGCACGTCGTCGAAGAACGGGGCGGTCCGCGGGTCCCGCCAGTTCCAGTCCGGCTGCTCCGGGGCGTACAGGTGCAGGTAGAACGTGCCGTCCGGGGCCCGGCTCCAGGCCGGGCCACCGAACACGCTGGGCCAGTTGTTCGGCTCGGACTCGCCCGGTCCGGCGGCGAAATGGAACCGGGACCGCGCGTCCGGGTCGCCGGCCAGCGCCCGCTGGAAGATCGGGTGCTCGGCCGAGCAGTGGTTCGGCACCACGTCGATGATCACGCGCAGGTGCAGCTCGTGCGCCCGCCGCAGCATCGCGTCGAACGCGGCCAGGTCACCGAAGAGCGGGTCGACGTCGGTGTAGTCGCTCACGTCGTACCCGTGATCGGCCTGCGGGGAACGCTGGAACGGCGTCAACCAGATCGCGTCGGCGCCCAGGCCGGCGATGTGTTCGAGGCGGGCCGTCAGGCCCGCGAGGTCGCCCACCCCGTCGCCGGAGGCGTCCGCGAACGAGCGCGGATAGACCTGGTAGACGACACCGTCCCGCCACCACCGGGCGGCGTGCCCGCCGTCGCTGTCCATGGGCGCCGGATACCCGCCGTCACCGCGGCGAACCTCGAGGTGCCCGGGATGCGTGGCGGCCGGCCGCGATCAGGACAATGCTGGAGGCGACGTCCGAGCGTGAGGAGCTGTTGTGGAAACCGAGCTGTTCATCGGTGGCAAGTGGGTGCCGGCCTCGGCGGGCGGCCGCTTCGACGTGCTCGACCCGGCGACCGGCGACACCGTCGCCTCGGTCGCCGACGGCGGTGAGGCGGACGCGATCGCCGCGGTGGACGCGGCGGCAGCGGCGGGACCGGCCTGGGCGGCGACACCCCCGCGGGTACGGTCGGAGGTCCTGCGCAAGGCGTTCGAGCTGATGACCGAGCGGGCCGGTGACCTGGCCACACTGATCAGCCTGGAGAACGGCAAGGCTCTCGTGGACGCGAAGGGCGAGGTGACGTACGCCGCCGAGTTCTTCCGCTGGTTCGCCGAGGAGGCCGTCCGCGGCGAGGGTGTGGTGGCGACCGCGCCGTCCGGCGCGAACCGGATCCTGGTGGTGCGCCAGCCGGTCGGCGTCTGCGTGCTGGTCACACCGTGGAACTTCCCGGCCGCCATGGCGACCCGAAAGATCGGCCCGGCGCTCGCCGCCGGCTGCACGGTGATCCTCAAACCGGCCAGCGACACCCCGCTGACCGCGCTCGCGATGGCCGCGATCCTGGCCGAGGCCGGCGTGCCGGAGGGCGTGGTCAACGTGCTCCCGTCGCGCAGCTCCGGCAAGGTGGTCTCGGCGATGCTGCGCGACCCGCGGGTGCGCAAGCTGTCCTTCACCGGCTCCACCGAGGTGGGCCGGATCCTGCTCGCCCAGGCCGCGGAGAACGTGGTGAACACGTCGATGGAGCTGGGCGGCAACGCGCCGTTCCTGGTCTTCGCCGACGCCGACCTGGACGCCGCCATCGAGGGCGCGATGATCGCGAAGATGCGCAACGGCGGTGAGGCGTGCACCGCGGCGAACCGGTTCTACGTCGAGTCGCCGGTGGCCGAGGAGTTCGCCCGGCGGCTGGCGCAGCGCATGTCCGGTCTGGTGGTCGGTCCCGGCACGGACGAGAAGACCCAGGTGGGGCCGCTGGTCAACGAGGACACCGTGGCCAAGGTGGACGGCCTGGTCCGGTCCGCGCTGGACAGCGGCGCACAGGCGGTCACCGGCGGCAGCCGCCCGGAGGGGCCCGGCTTCTACTACCCGCCCACGGTGCTCACCGGGGTGGCCGCGGACTCGGCGATCCTGCGCGAGGAGATCTTCGGCCCGGTCGCGCCGATCGTGACGTTCACCAGCGAGGACGAGGCGGTGCGGCTCGCCAACGACACCGAGTACGGCCTGGTGGCGTACGTCTACACCACCGACCTGGCCCGCGGCCTGCGGGTGAGCGAGGCGATCGAGGCCGGGATGGTGGGCCTCAACCGCGGCCTGGTGAGCGACCCGGCGGCGCCGTTCGGCGGGGTCAAGCAGAGCGGCATCGGCCGCGAGGGCGGCCACGACGGTCTCCTGGAATACCTGGAGTCGAAGTACATCGCCGTGAACTGGTGACGGGCGCACGGCCCGTGCCGGCGGCGGGTGGATGCAAGAGTATCGATCCAGGAGCACAGTGAGTCCATGGGACTACTGCAGAACCTCATGATCAAAGTGCACCGGCGCACCGGCGACCGCTTCCAGGGCATGGACCTGCTCTATCTCACGACGGTCGGCGCTCAGAGCGGCAAGGAACGCCAGGCCCCCGTCGCCCGGTTCGACGACGGCGCGGGCGCCTGGCTCGTCGTCGCGTCGAACAACGGCAGCAGCCGCCACCCCGGCTGGTATCACAACATCCGCGCCCACCCCGACCAGGTCTGGGCCGAGGTGTCGGGGCGCAGAACGCGGGTCCAGGCGGAGCAGCTGGAGGGGCCACGCCGGGACGCCGCCTGGGAGCGGATCACGGCGGCCCAGTCACGCTTCGCCGGATATCAGCGCAAGACGCAGCGGACCCTGCCCGTGCTGAGGCTCACCCCGGCAGACTCCGGATGACCTCGGCGAGGTTCGGCGGCTCCAGGCGGTCGGGGAGTTCGGGCAGGTCGGCCGGGTGCACCCAGGCATGCCCCAGAAGTTCGCTCTGTTCGTACGCGAGCAGGCCGTCCCGGACCACCCGCGGCCGTGACGTGCCGTAACGGGCCGTGAAGAACTGTTCGGCGCCGATGAAGTGCCGGCCCTTCCACCAGGTGTCGCGCCGCACGTCGAGGAAGGCCGGGCCGATCGCGGCGGGGTCCAGGCCGGTCTCCTCGGCCAGCTCGCGCCGGGCGGTCTCCAGCGGCGTCTCCCCCGGTTCGATGCCGCCGCCGGGCGGTTCCCAGAGCCGGGAGCCGTTCGACGGGTCCTCCCAGTGCATCAGCAGGATCCGGCCGTCGGCGTCCACGCAGATCACCCGAACGGCCGGCCGGTAAACGGGGTCCATGATCAGAGCCTAAGCTGTCAGGAGTGGCCAAGTACTTCGACGTGCACCCGGACAATCCGCAACCGCGCAGCATCCATCAGATCGTGGATCTGATCCGCTCCGACGGGCTGATCGCCTATCCGACGGACTCGTGTTTCGCGCTCGGCTGCCGGATGGGCAACAAGGACGGGCTCGACCGGATCCGTGCGATCCGGCACCTCGACGACCGCCACCACTTCACCCTGATGTGCCACGACTTCGCGCAGCTGGGCCAGTTCGTGCAGATCAACAACGCGCTGTTCCGGGCGGTGAAGGCGTCCACCCCGGGGCCGTACACGTTCATCCTGCCGGCCACCAAGGAGGTGCCGCGCCGGCTGCTGCACCCGAAGAAGAAGACCGTCGGGGTGCGCATCACCGCGCACGTCACCGCGCAGGCGATCCTGGCCGAGCTGGGTGAGCCGCTGGTCTCCAGCACGCTGCTGCTGCCCGGCGAGGCGGAGCCGATGACCCAGGGCTGGGAGATCAAGGAAGCCCTCGATCACGCGGTGGACGCGGTGGTCGACTCCGGCGAGTGCGGCACCGAGCCGACCACGGTGATCGACCTGTCCGAGGGCACGCCGGAGGTGCTGCGGGTGGGCGCCGGCGATCCGGACCGCTTCGGCGGTTAGTCCAGCTTGCCGCGCAGGGTCGCGGCGCCCGGGTGGTCCAGCTTCTCCAGCAGCGCGAGCGCCTGCCGCCACTGCCCGGCGGCGGCCTCGGGGTCGCCGGCCGCGGCGTACGCGTCGCCGAGGTGATCGCGGATCTCCGCCTCGTTGAGCAGGTCACCGGCGGCCCGGTAGAGGTCCAGGGCACGCCGGTACGCGTCCACCGCCCGCTCGTGGTGGCCGAGGTGGTGGAACGCCCAGCCGATGCTGTCCCAGGCGGCCGCCTCCCCGTAGCGGTCGCCGAGCTGGTGCTGCAACCGCAGAGCCTGCGCGCAGTGCCGCAGGGTGAGTTCGTAGCGGCCGTGGTGCCCGAGGTACCAGCCGAGCGCGTTGAGCGCCCGCGCCTCGCCGACCTGGTGCCCGGCCGCCCGGTACAGCTCCAGCGCGCGCGAGGTGTGCCGCAGGCACTCGTCGTAGCGGCCCTGCTGCTCACGCATCCAGCTGATGCTGAACAGCGTGTGCGCCTGCCCGACCGGGTCACCGGCCGCCTCGTAGAGCCGGTCCGCCTCCCGGTAGTGCGGCTCGGCCTCGTCGTACCGGCCCAGCTGGACGTAGCCGCGGGCCAGGACCCGCTGGGCGAGGGCTTCGGCGCGGACCTCGCCGCGCCGGTGGGCGGCGGCGACCGCGATCCGCTCGACGGCGATCCAGTCGTCCCAGTGCCCCTGCCGGTCCAGGAAGTCGATCAGCACCCAGGGCAGCTGCCAGCCGTAGTCGTCGAGTTCCGCGGCCTGCCGGATCAGGGCCATCAGGTTGTCGTGCTCGGCGGCGAACCAGCGCAGCGCGGCGGCCTCGCCGCCGAGCGCCTCGGGCGCGACGCCGGCCGGCGCCGGCGGCAGCCGCAGCGGTTCCCGC
>NZ_JBEZZB010000306.1:0-5206 GCF_040638955.1 Actinoplanes sp. NPDC024001 | reverse complement strand
GCCGCGGTCTCCAGGGCGACGGCGCGGCTCGCCCGGACCGCGCCGAGGCGGACCACCCGTTCGACGGCCCACCGGTCGGCCCGCATCCGGCCGGTGGGCAGCGACACCGCGACCGCGCCGACGAACCGGCCGGCCGCGTCGTTGACCGGCGCGGCCATGCAGCTCAGCTCCGGCTGGAACTCGTTCACCTCGATGGCGAGCCCGGTGCCGCGCACCTGCCGGAGCTGGCGGTGCAGCAGCTCCCGGTCGGTGACGGTGGCCGGGGTGACCGCGGGCGTGCCGGTCCGGTCCAGCACCGCCTCCCGGTCGGCCGGCTCCAGCGTGGACAGCATCAGCTTGCCGAACGCGGTGGCGTGCGGGGCCTCGTGGAAGCCGACGCCGAGGGTGCGGATCCGCGGATGGGCCGGGCACTCGTCGACGTGCGCGACGATCATCTCGGCGTTGCGCAGCGCGGCGTAGTAGGCGGCGGCGTGCGCCTGCCGGTGCACGACCGCGGCGACCCGGCGCACCTCGGCCGGGGCTGCGATCTGCCGGTGCAGCGCCCGCGCCAGGTCGTCGACGCGGTGGCCCAGCGCGTACGCCTTCTCCTCGGCGAGATGGACCAGATAGCCGCCGGTGACCAGCGTGGTGAGCAGGTGATAGGTGGTGGGGAGGGTGAGGCCGAGGGCGCGGGCGACCTCGCGCGCGGCGACCGGGCCGTCCGCCGCGGCGACGTGGTCGAGGACCCGCATCGCCCGCTCGACGGACTGCAGCAGCCCGGCCCCTTTGCCGCTCATGAAATCAGCGTGCGTCGCGGCGATGATGAAGGGGAACCCGGCCGGCCCATCCGCGCAGAGTCTGCGGAAACCAAGATTGGATCAACGATGATCTTCATTACCGCGAAGTTCCTGATCAAGCCGGAGCACGCCGAGCAGTGGCCGCGCATCGCCGGCCCGTTCACCGAGGCGACCCGGGCCGAACCGGGCTGCCTCTGGTTCGACTGGTCGCGCAGCCTCGACGACCCGAACGAGTACGTGCTGGTCGAGGCCTTCCGCGACGGGGAGGCCGGTGGCGCGCACGTCGGCTCGGCGCACTTCAAGCAGGCCCAGCAGGACCTGCCGAAGTACCTGGCCGCCACGCCGAGGATCGTCAGTCAGTCCGTGGACCAGGACGGGTGGTCGAAGCTGGGCGAGATGCGCGTCGAGTGAGATCCGGGTGCCGCGGCGGGCGCGGGACCCGCCCGCCGCGGCACGGTCGGTACTACGAAATCGCGGCGGCCACGGCCGGGTACCACTTGGT
The DNA here is from genome assembly GCF_040638955.1 of Actinoplanes sp. NPDC024001. Taxonomy (NCBI): domain Bacteria; kingdom Bacillati; phylum Actinomycetota; class Actinomycetes; order Micromonosporales; family Micromonosporaceae; genus Actinoplanes; species Actinoplanes sp. NPDC024001. The sequence continues at coordinate 3,928 of NZ_JBEZZB010000306.1, read as the reverse complement.
GGCGATTTTCACGTTGCCGGCGTCGTTCGGGTGTACGCCGTCGTACGTGTCGGTCGCGGTGGTGAACCCGGTCCACTGGTCGACCACGGTGATCGGGGAGGCGGCGGTGCTCAGCGAGGCCGCCCAGCCGGGGATGGCCGCGTTCAGGTTGACCACCCGCTGGCCGCAGTCACCGCAGGTCGGCGGCTCCAACGGGATGATCTGCGCAACGATGATCTTCATGTTCGGGTTGGAGGCGCGCATCTGCCCGACCAGCTTCGTGTAGGCGGCCAGGATCGTCGCGGTGGGGATGTTGCTCCAGGCGTCGTTCGTGCCGAAGTGCATGAGGACCACGTCGGGGTCGGTGCCGGCGAGCCAGCCGACGAGCTGGTTCTGGTTGGCCACGGTGGTCACCAGGAAGCCGCCGTGCCCCTCGTTCTCGCCGTCGTAGGCGAAACCGCAGCCCTGGCCGGGCAGGGTGCCCACGAAGTCGACCTCGGCGGCGGGGAGTCTCTGCCAGAGCAGGGCGCGCCAGCAGCCGGGCGAGCCGGTGATCGAGTCGCCCAGCGCCATGATCTTCGTGGGCCCGCCGGCCGGCGGCGTGGAGGTGGACGGCGACGGAGCGGGGGAGCTCGGCGCCGGCGAGCTCGGGGCCGGCGAGCTCGGCGTGGGTGAGCTCGGCGTCACGCCGCCCGTGCACGTCACCCCGTTCAGCGCGAACCCGGACGGCACCGGGTTGGAGCCGGTCCACGACCCGTTGAAGCCGACCGAGACCTTTCCCCCGCCGGCGACGGACCCGTTCCAGCCGGCGTTGCGCACCGTGACGGTGGATCCCGCCTGGGAGACCGAGCCGTTCCACAGCTGGCTGATCGTCTGCCCGGCAGTGAACGTGAACACCAGCGACCACGACGAGACCGCATCACCCAGGTTGGTCACCTCGATGTTCGCGCCGAAGCCGCCCGGCCACTGGGACGACACGGTGTACTTCACCGCGCAGCCGGCCGCGGCGTCCGCCCTGGTGGCGGTGGTGACGGCGCCCGCCAGCAGGAGGGCGGTGGCGGTGCCCAGAGCGGCCAGTCTTCGTCGATGCATGGGATGCCTCCACGGCTGTTCTTGACGAGCGTGCGGGAACGGCGCACGCTGGGAGCGCTCCCATTAACGCACATCGATGTGAGGTTGGAGAATGGTCAGCAGCAGAAGACTCGCCGGGCCCCTGGCCGCCGTCCTGGCCGCCGGGTTCCTGGCGGCGGCCCCCGCCGAAGCGGCACCGCCCGTTCCCCCGCTCACCGACGGCAAGCAGCGCGAGGCGCTCGACCGCGGCCTGATCAGCGTCCGCTCCGGCAGCGGCAACCTGGTCAGCTGGCGACTGCTGGCCGGCGACCCGGCCGGGGTCACGTTCAACCTTTACCGTGGCTCGACCCGGATCGCCAGCGGTGTCTCACTCACCAACCACCTCGACGCGGGCGCCGCGGCCGGCCAGACGTACACGGTACGTCCCGTGATCGGCGGCGTCGAGCAGGCCTCGTCCCCGGCGTCGCTGACCTTCGCCAACGGCTACCTCGACGTGCCGATCCAGAACCCGAACAGCAGCCTCTACGCCGCCAACGACGCCAGCACCGGCGACCTCGACGGCGACGGCGACCTGGACCTGGTCCTCAAGTGGGAGCCGCTCAACGCCAAGGACAACTCGCAGTCCGGGGTCACCGACCCGGTCTACGTGGACGGTTACCGCCTCGACGGCACCCGGCTGTGGCGGATCAACCTGGGCCGCAACATCCGCGCCGGCGCGCACTACACCCAGTTCCAGGTGTACGACTACGACGGCGACGGCCGTGCCGAGGTGGCGATGAAGACGGCCGACGGGACCACGTCGGGCACCGGTCAGGTGATCGGGAACGCGAGCGCCGACCACCGCAACTCCAGCGGCTACATCCTCACCGGACCGGAATACCTGAGCGTCTTCGACGGGGCCAACGGCGCCGTGCGGTCCACGGTGTCCTACGTGCCGCCGCGCGGCACCGTCTCCTCCTGGGGCGACTCCTACGGCAACCGGGTCGACCGGTTCCTCGCCGGCACCGCCTACCTGGACGGCTCCCGGCCCAGCCTGATCATGGCGCGTGGCTACTACACCCGCAGCGTCGTGGTGGCCTGGGACTTCCGCAACGGCGCCCTGACCCGGCGCTGGACCTTCGACAGCAGCAGCTCCACCAACGCCGGCACCGCGGGGCAGGGCAACCACCAGCTGTCGGTGGCGGACGTCGACGCCGACGGGCGCGACGAGATCATCTACGGCGCTCTGGCGATCGACGACAACGGCGCCCGGCTGTGGAACACCGGCCTCGGCCACGGCGACGCCCTGCACGTCGGCGACCTCGACCCGAACCGCGGCGGCCTGGAGGTCTTCAAGGTCAGCGAGGACGCGTCCAAGCCGTCGTCGTGGTTCGCCGACGCCCGGACCGGTCAGATCATCTGGTCCACCCCGGCCGGCGGCGACAACGGCCGCGGCGTCTCCGCCGACATCTGGGCCGGCAGCCCCGGCGCCGAATCGTGGTCGTCGAGCCCCAGCGGCGTCCGCTCACCCTCCGGCGCGGTGGTCGCCAGCCGCAAGCCCAGCTCCACCAACTTCGTCATCTGGTGGGACGGCGACGTCCAGCGGGAGTTGCTCGACCAGACCCGCGTCGACAAGTACGGCACGGCGGCCGACACCCGCCTGCTGACCGCCTCCGGGGTGCACTCCAACAACGGCACCAAGGCGACGCCGTCCCTCTCCGGCGACCTGCTCGGCGACTGGCGCGAGGAGGTGATCTGGCCGACCACCGACAACACCCGCCTGCGGATCTACAGCACCCCGTCGACCACCGGCCTGCGGATGATCACACTCCTGCACGACATCCAGTACCGGACGGCCCTGGCCTGGCAGAACACCGCCTACAACCAGCCGCCCCACCCGAGCTTCGCCCTGAACTGACCACCACGGCCACCTGAACGGCCGGATCTCACACGGAGACGGGGTGGGTTTCCCGGGCGGCGGCCGAGAGTGGGAACGGGACTCGGCGGCACGGCCCGGGAGGGTGCGCAGGCGGGGAGTGGGAACGGGTCCCGCCCGCGCACGCCGACCGGGGGCGGGCGGTGGGATCACCGCCCCCGGAGCAGGCCCACACTGCCCAGGTCACGGATGGAGGCGTCCAGGACCTGGGCGGTGTGGGCCAGGCCGATCGTCGCGCCGCCGTTCGGGGCGGCGCGGCGGCGCAGCGCGGCGGCCACCTGCATCAGGCAGCCGGGGTTCGCCGTGACCAGCAGCTCGGCGCCGGTGTCGAGGACGGCGCGGGCCTTGCGGTCGCCCAGCTCGGCGGCCGGGACGGGATTGAGGACGTTCCACACCCCGGCCGAGCCGCAGCAGATCTCCGGCTCCGCGATCGGCCGGACCACCAGCGACGGGATGCCGGCCAGCAGGGCGCGCGGCTGGGCGCGGACACCCTGGGCGTGCCCCAGATGGCAGGCGTCGTGGTAGGCCACGGTCACCGGCAGCGGATGCCGCGGGGCCACCGGGCCCAGTTCGACGAGCAGCTCGGACAGGTCGCGGACGCGCGCGGTGAAATCGGCGGCACGCGTGGCGTAGGCGGGGTCGTCGGCGAGCAGCTCGTCGTACTCCTTCAGCGACGAGCCGCACCCGGCCGCGTTGACGACGAAGTAATCCATTCCGGTCTTCTCGAAGGTGTCGATCAGCCGGCGGGCGAACCGCTGCGCCTCGGCCCGGCGACCGTTGTGCACGCTCAGCGCGCCACAGCACCCCTGACCGGGCGGGATCAGCACGTCACAGCCTTCGGCGGCGAGCACGCGTACGGTCGCCGAATTGACATCGGGGAAGAACGCGTCCCAGGCCGGCAAGGGCGCGCTGAGCTTCGACCACCCGAACGCGGTCGGCGGGGTCGGCTCGACCGGCGCCCCG
>NZ_JBEZZB010000305.1:0-5249 GCF_040638955.1 Actinoplanes sp. NPDC024001 | reverse complement strand
GTACGCCGCCGCCGGCGCCCGCCACCCCGACTTCACCGGGCACCGCCGCGACCTGGCCGCCGACCGGCCGTCGCCGCGCCGGCTCACCGCCGAACTGTTCGTCGTCGCCCTCGCGGCCGGTGGCATCCTGCTGGTCCGCCGGCGCGGTCTCGACGCGGGGGCGGGCGTCGACCCGTACCTGGTCGGCGCGCCGGTCCTGCTGGCGCTGGCCGCCTCGCTGGTGGCGCTGCGGGTGATGCCGTTCCCGCTGGCGCGCATCGGGCGGCTGGCCGCCCGGGCGCGCGGAGCGGTGGTGTTCCTCGGCGTCAGCGGCGCCAGCCGCGGCGCGCCGCTGCGGTCCGGGCCCCTCGCGGTGCTGGTGATCGCGATCGCCACCGGCATCTTCAGCAGCACGGTCACCACCACCGTGAGCCACGCCCGGGACCGGGTCGCCGACCTCGCCGTCCCGGCCGACGCGCTGGTCACCGGCTTCCTCTTCGCCCCGGGCACGGCGGAGAAGGTGGCCGCGCTGGACGGGGTGGACGCCGCCGTGCCGGTGCTGGTGGAGCCGGTGGCGAACATCCGCGGCGAGTCCAGCCCGCTGATCGTGCAGGCACAGGGCCTGGTGGTGGACGCCGCCGCGCTGCCGGCCCTGCCGGAGGCGCTGCGGTCGGCCCGCCTCGGCGCCGGCCCGGTGCCCGCGGTCGTGTCGCCCAAGCTGGGCCGGCGGATCGGGGCCGGGGGCACCGTCGAGGTGCAGGGCCGGCAGTACCCGTTCCGGGTCGCCGGCGTCCAGGAGACCATGGTCGGCCTCGGCGCCGGGGTGCACGAGTTCGTGGCCCTGCCGATGCAGGCCATGCCGATCCCGGACTACCAGCCGATCGTGCCGAACCGCATCCTGATCAACGGCGACGGCTACGACCGGCGGGCGGTCCTCGAGACCGCCGACGCCGGGCAGGCCCAGCAGGCCAAGGACGCCACCGGGCGCGACATCGAGGCGTACGAGCTGGCCATGCCCGCCACCCTCACCACCCGCGAGGCGTACCGTGCCGACCTCGACAAGCGCGGCGTCGACGGGGTGCTGGGCTTCACCTTCGCCGCCGGGGTGGCCGCCTCCGCCGGGCTGGCCCTGCTCGCGGTCGCGCTCACCGTGCTGGCCGGGGCGCCGGCCCGCGGCCGGACCCTGTCGCGGCTGCGCACCCTGGGCCTGTCCACCCGGCAGGGCCGGCGGCTGCTGGTGTTCGAGCTGGTGCCGCTGATCGGCGTCGCCGTGCTCGTCGGCGGCCTGGTCGGCACCGCGCTGCCGCTGCTGATCGGGTCCGCCCTGGGCCTGAGCGACTTCACCGCCGGCCTGCCCGCCGGCATCAGCGTCGACCCCCTGCTCGCCGCCGGCGTGCTGGTGGTCGCGGTGCTGGCCGTGGCCGCCGCGCTGGTGGTCGAGGACATCGCCAACCGCCGCCTGCGCCTCGGCACGGTGCTGCGGCTGGGAGAGGAGCAACTCTGATGGAGCTGGCCGATCTGGAAAGGCGCGCCGCAGAACGGGCGGCCGCCCGTGCCGGGGGACAGGACCGGCTCAGCGGGCACATCGTCTGCGACGGGCTGGTGCGGATCTTCCGTACCGAGGGCGTCGAGGTGGTCGCCCTGCAGGGCCTGGACCTGGTGGTGGACCGCGGTGAGCTGCTCGCCGTGGTGGGCGCCTCCGGCTCCGGCAAGTCCACCATGCTCAACATCCTCTCCGGGCTGGACGAGCCGACCGCCGGGATGGCCCGGGTGGCCGGCTACGAGCTGCTCGGCATGTCGGCCAAGAAACGCCTGGAGTACCGGCGGCGGGTCGTCGGGTTCGTCTGGCAGCAGACGGCGCGCAACCTGCTGCCGTACCTGACCGCCCGGGAGAACGTCGAACTGCCGATGCGGCTGGCCGGCGGCAGGCGCGGCGGGCGCGCGATGGAGCTGCTGGAGATGGTCGGCGTAGCCGACCGGGCCGACCGCCGCCCGGACCAGCTCAGCGGCGGCGAGCAGCAGCGCGCCGCGGTCGCGGTGGCGCTGGCCAACGACCCCGAGGTGCTCTTCGCCGACGAACCCACCGGCGAGCTGGACGAGGCCACCGCCGACGAGGTGTTCGGCGCGCTGCGCACGGTCAACGCGGAGCTCGGCGTGACCGTCGTGGTGGTCACGCACGACATGAACGTTTCCGGTCAGGTGCGCCGGGCCGTCGCTATTCGCGACGGAAAAACCGCCTCCGAGGTACGGCGCAGCGCCCGCATCGGCGCCGACGGCACCGAGCAGCACGTCACCGAGGAGTACGCGGTGCTCGACCGGGCCGGGCGGCTGCAGCTGCCGTCCGCGTTCGTGGAGGCGCTCAGCCTGCGCGACCGGGTGCGCCTCAACCTCGAACCGGACCACGTCGAGGTCCGCCCCGGTCAGAGCACGGAGGAGCAGGGATGAACGTCGTCGAGGTCTCCGGCGTGAGCCGCACCTACGGCAGCGGCGACCGGGTGGTGCACGCCCTCACCGACGTCTCGTTCGACGTGGCCAAGGGTGAGCTGGTCGCGGTCCGCGGCCGCTCCGGCGCCGGCAAGACCACCCTGCTGAACCTGATCGGCGGCCTGGACAAGCCGGACAGCGGCACCATCACGGTGGCCGACCGCAAGGTCACCGGCGCCGGCGAACGGGAGCTGCTCGACCTGCGCCGCGACGTGATCGGGTTCGTGTTCCAGTCGTTCGGGCTGGTGCCGATCCTGTCCGCGGCCGAGAACGTCAGCGTCCCGATGCGGCTGGCCCGCCGCGACCCGGCCGAACGCGACCAGCGCGTCGCCGTGCTGCTGGAGCTGGTCGGCCTCGGCGGGCAGGCGGCGCAGCGTCCCGGTGAGCTCTCCGGCGGCCAGCAGCAGCGGGTGGCGGTGGCCCGTGCCCTCGCCAACGACCCGGACCTGCTCATCGCCGACGAGCCGACCGGCCAGCTGGACTCGGAGACCGGGCGCGCCATCATGGACCTGCTGCGTGCCGTGGTCGACGCCCGGGGGATGACCGCGCTGGTGGCCACGCACGACCCGGCGCTGATCGACCGGGCCGACCGGGTTCTCACCCTGCGCGACGGCCGCCTGGTGTGACGGCCCCGCCCGCCGGGGCGGGACCGTCGCGCGCTCAGCGCTTCTCGCAGGCGATGCCGTCCTTGTCCCGGTCGGACTTCTTGTTCGCCTTGTAGAGCGCGTTGGACACCTTGAAGTTGGTGACCGGCTTCGACTTGCCGGACACCTTGTCCTTCGCGCCCTTCTTGCCGACCCCGTGCTTGTAGACCTTGTTCAGCGCGGTGCAGTTCTTGTAGGTCTTCGCCTTCGCGGCGGCGGGTGTGACGGCGACCGCGGTCGTGCCGGTGACCGCCAGCGCGCCGATCAGCAGACCGCGCAGGAGCTTGTTGCCCACGTGTGGTTCCTCCCCGAAGCAGATCTTGGTGAGCGGAACCTTACCGCAGGTGATCAACTTCGGTCGGCATCACAGGTCACACAGCTTGGCGCCGGAACGCATCTCGCCGAGATAGGCCTTCAGCGCGGCCGTGCGGGCCTCCGCCTCGGCGATCAGATGCTCGGCGACCCGGCCCCAGTCCTGCGGCCGCGGGTCGGCCGGCAGATCCGCGAAGACCTCGGCGATCTCCCGGACGGTGAGGCCGACGCGCTGCGCCACCTTCGCCACCCGGATCCGGCAGGCCGCGCTCTCGTCGAAACGCCGCTGGTCACCAGCGGTCCGCTCGGCACGGATGATGCCGTGCTGCTCGTAGAACCGGACCGCCGACGCGGCCACCCCGGCGTCGGCCGCTACCTCCCCGACGGTCAACGTGAACGCCCCGCTGTGCTGGGTGACGGCCGTCATCTCGCGCTCCCTCCCGCCTCGCTTGACTTCAACATATGTTGAAGGCGAACGCTGGCGCCATGACTGAGACGACCGTTACCGACCTGCCCACCGTTCCCGCGGCCGACGGTCCCGGACCCGGCGGCGGCTCACCGGAACAGCCGCTGCGGATCGCCGTCGTCGCCGCCAGCATCCGCGACCAGCGGATGGGCCGCACCCTCGCCGAGTGGGCCGCGTTCCGGGCCGCCGGCGACGCCGAGGTCGACCTGATCGACTGCGCCGACTGCGAGCTTCCCTCCGACGGCGACCTGCGCCCCGGCGGCAGCGCGGGCTCGCCCGTCTCGGCCCGGATCGACGCCGCCGACGCCTTCGTGTTCGTCACCCCCGAGTACAACCACAGCTACCCGGCCAGCCTGAAGCGGCTCATCGACTGGCACTACCGGGAGTGGATGTTCAAACCCGCCACCGTGCTGTCCTACGGGGTGCAGGGCGGCCTGCTCGCCACCGAACACCTGCGTGGCGTCCTCGCCGAACTGCACATGGTCACCACCCGCCGGGTCGTCGGCCTGCGCACCCCCTGGAACGATCTGGGCCCGGCCGGTTACGCGCCGCCCGCCGGCGTCGAGCCGGCGTACGACGCCGCCCTGCGCGAACTCACCTGGTGGGCGACGGTGCTGCGGACCGCCCGCCACGACCGCCCGTACGCCCGCTGATGAGCGTCCGGCGCATCGGCCTGACCCTCGCGCTCGGCGGCCTGATGGTCGTGGTGGACACCACCGTGACCGTGGTGGCGCTGCCCGCGATCGTCGCCGGCCTGCACACCACCCTGCCCGCCGTGCAGTGGGTGACCACCGGCTACCTGCTCGGCATCGTCGCGGTGATCCCGCTGGCCGGCTGGGCCTCGGCCCGCTACGGCGCCCGCCGCGTCTACCTGACCGCCCTGCTCGTCTTCATCCTGTTCTCCGCCCTGGCCGGCCTGGCCTGGAGCGCGGCCTCGCTGGCCGTCTTCCGGGTGCTGCAGGGCTTGGGCGGCGGCCTGCTCAATCCGGTAGGCCAGGCGATCGGCCTGCGCGCCGCCCCCCGCGACCAGCGCGGCCGCCTGATGAGCCTGCTGGTCCTGCCCTTGCTGATCGGTCCGGTCCTGGGCCCCCTGCTGGCCGGCTGGCTGATCGACACCCTGTCCTGGCGCTGGATCTTCCTGATCAACATCCCGCTGGGCGCCCTGGCCCTGCTGTTCTGCGCCCGCTTCCTCCCATCCGACGCCCTGCCCACCGCGCCCTCCGGCCCGCCTGAACTCGCTGGCTCGCCGTCGGCAAGCTCCGCGACCGCGCACGCCGGTCCGGCAGCAGTGCGGCCCGGCACCGCGATGTCGGCGGCCCCGGGCGTCGAGCCGGCCGGGGCCATGCCGGTGGACTGGACCGTGC
>NZ_JBEZZB010000304.1:0-5941 GCF_040638955.1 Actinoplanes sp. NPDC024001 | reverse complement strand
TGGTGGCCGCTCCGCTGCAGGTCACCGGCTTGACCGCGGTGATCGGCCTGCCGATCGCCGCCCGCCTGGTGGACCTGCCCGGCAGTGGCGCGTCGGGAGTCGCCGGCATCGCTCTCACCGCGGTCGCGGTCGCCGTGCTGGCGATCGGGATCCGCGCGGCGCTGCGGCACAGCCGGCTGGCCCCGCTGGTGATGGCGCCGCTGAGCCGCGGCCGCGACCGCGTCCCGGCCGACGCCCGCTGAAAAGACCGAGCGTGCTGATCTCGGGTGTGGATCGCATCCGAGATCAGCACGCTGATCCGTGTTACGGCTTCTTGGCCTCTTGCACGTAGAGCAGCTCCAAGATGGAGCGTGCGGCCTCGAACCAGCGGTCGAGCCAGTCCGACGCCGGCAGCGTGCCGCGTGCCGGCAGTTCCAGGAGCAGTCCACGCAGCAGCGGGTGGTCCGCCATCGACTCGTTCGCCGGCGCGCTCTCCGACCAGTTGCCCGGCCCGAAGACCGGCTCGGTCAGACCCTGCAGGTCCAGCGAGGGCAGCTGAGCCGCCCGGTCCAGCGCACTGGTCGGCTCGATGCTGTGCGAGCGTCCCGGTGATCGGGTCGGCAGGCCCGAGCTGCTGCGCGAGACCAGCTCGCCGTCAGTGTTCTCCCCGGTCAACGCTGCCTCCCGGCGGTTCTGCCGGTACGCGCTGACGCCGCCGCTGAATCGGTCCTGCGCCGTCGACGAACCGTTGCTGAGGTTCTCGGAGCCAATAGTCATCTCTCTGCCTTGCCTCGTTCAGTGATCCGTCCCGGCCATCAGCGCGGTCCGGTCCGCGCTTAGAGCTTTCAACGAGGCGAGTCGCACACAGCGACGGCGAAATCGGGCAAATAGCGACGGCCGGCTCCGATGAGCCGGCCGTGACGGGAAACGCTCAGAGATCGAACTCGCCGTCCTTGGCGCCGCCCACAAAGGCGTCCCACTCCGCGGGCGTGAAGATCAGCGCCGGGCCTGCCGGGTTCTTCGAGTCGCGCACCGCGATCGCCTCACCGACGAACGCCACCTCGACGCAGTTGTCACTGTTCGCGCCGCTGCGGGTGCTCTTGAACCACTGCGCACCGCTCAGATCGAGCCGGAATCCCTTCGTCTGGATTTCCACTACGACTCCTTCGCCGACATCGGGGGGTGGTAGGAGATCGATTGGATCGTCCTGAATCTGTAACGACGGCCCGCACACCGGGACGCGGACCCGCAGCCCGATTTTCCGGTCGGTGTCACCCATCGGGCGGATCCGATAGTCGGGGCTTGTTCTCGCAGCTCAGCACGTAATGTCCAGGATGTCCGAACAATCTGGACTATCCGCTCCAGATTTGTCCGTATTCAATGTCTATTCCGGGAATTCCACCGGGGTAACCTGACTCAGTGATCACGGAGGATCACGGAAGGCTGACATGCAACTTGCATCGACAAGACTGGTGGTGCAATCTTTCCGTATGGCTTGCATCACTCAACGTTCTTGAGAGATGCGATCAACTCAGGCGTAACACGGCGAAACGACGTCCGCACACGGGGCGCCGAAGCACTGAAGGTCTTGTCTGGACCTTCGCCCGACCCGGGTGGTGTGATCGGCGATGGTGACGTTCCGCAACCGCCTTCGATGGTCTGAGGGTTGGCATCATCGAAGGGTTGCAAAGGTGCATCAGCGGGGCACACTGGTGCATCTGTGTCAGGAAGTTGTCCATCTGTTTCCACCCCACACGAGTCTCAGGGCAGGAGATGACGTGGTTCTTCCTCGGTCCGGTGATGTCATCCACGTGACGAGAGCGGCCAGCGTCCAATTCGCATCACCGATGCTCTTCCGGGTCATCCGGGTTCATGATTGGCCGACGTACGAGGGCTGGGTCTGGCTCGACGGATACGAGCTCAACGCAGCCGGCGACGCGGTCGAACGCCGTTCCATCTTCGTGCAGGTCAACGGCCTGCGCCCGGTGGGCAAGGCGCCCGATCCGCGCGCTCGCAACGGTCGCCAGCCGGCGGCCAGGCCAGGCGCGATGCCGGCTCGGCCGGTACGCGCGAATCGCTGATCTCAGTTACCACTCGGAGCCGTCGCCGGTGACGACGACGCGCTCGGCTCGGCCGTGTTCTCGGCCGCGACCACCAGGGTGATCCGGGTGTCTGACGGCACCAGCCGCCCCTCCGGCGGATCACTGTCGATCACCGTGCCCGGCTCAGCGTCGCTGCTGCGCCGGATCACCCGGTAGGTCAGTCCGCTCCGCTCCAGCGCCGCCTTCGCGTCCTCCAGCGGCATGCCCCGCAAGGCCGGCACGGTGACCTCGGTGTCCACCGGCTCGGTGGTCGGGACCGTGCTCTCGAACTGGGTCGTGGTGGGCGGCGCCGTCCGGTTGGGACCACGGCTCTCGCGCTGCGTGGTGGCCTGCGTCGTCGGCGTCGGCGCGGGTGTCTCGGCGTCGTCGTCGCCACCGGTGTTCTGCACGATGAGGGCGACCCCGAAGCCGAGGAGCCCGAGCAGCACCAATGCCGTGACACCGACCGCGATCGGGCTCCACCACCGGCCCTGCTGCTCGGCCGGGCCGAAGTCGGCCCAGTCGGCCTCGGTGTACTCCGGGTCGCCGCGCCGGGGCGGTCGCACGGCGGCCCGCCCGGACCACACCTCGCTGTCCCCGTCATCCGATCGGGGACCCCCGGACGGCTGATTCGGCTGGATCTCGGTGGCGTCCGCGGCTGGCATCGGGCGCGTCTCGTCCGGACGCGGCGCAGCGCCGTCCCGATCTTCCGGACGCTCCTCAGGCATCGCCGGTTCCTTCCGCTCCTCACATCCGCGCTCGTCGCAGCGTCAACGTATCGAATCTTGCGGCCACATGGGGTTTTCCCGTCCAGGTAAGCGGCACAGGCCACCTCGGCGAGCATTTCCTGACATCGGCGGCTGCCAGTACAGTGCGCGGCATGGCCGAGAAGGGCTGGACTACACAGGCATCCGCCGCGGCCGGAATCGCGGCTGGTGCGGGCGCCGCGCAACTGGGTCTCGGCTACGGGCTCGGTGTGATCACCTGGCCGACGACCGCCGCCGAGGCGGAGAGTGTCTGGCTGGGCAGTCTCGGCTGGGCCACCTGGATCACGGCGAGTGCGACCGTACTGGGTGCGGTGATCGCCGGGCGCATGCGCCCGGACCGGCCCGGGCGCTGGCGCGCCCTCTGGCGTTTCCTGCTGGCGGCCTCGGCCGCGCTCGGCGCGCTGGTGTCGGTCGCGCTGGTCGCGCTTCCCGCTCGCTCAGCGGTACGTGCGGACACCCTCTCCCCCCAGGTGGTGGCCGGTGGCTACGCGCTGTTCGGGCTGCTCGCCGGACTGGTGGTCGCCTTCTGGGCGGTGTCGTCCAGCCCGGTCGCGACCAACCTGATCGGCACCGCGATCTGGCTGTGGGCGCTGGCCATCGCCGGCGTGGCGGCCGAGCTGGCCAGCGGCCGGGACTTCGCCACCTATCTGACCAGCTGGCAGTTCGCCGAGTCGGTGAGCCCGATCCGGTACGGCGGGATCTACTGGCCGAGCGCGCTGCTGACCCTGGTCGCCGCCTTCGTCATCGGTCTCGTCTCGGCCTGGCCGGCGGCGCGCCGGGGCGAGTTCGGCCTGGGCACCGCGATCTCGGGTGCGGTGGGCCCGCTGCTGGTCGCGTTCTCGTTCCTGGTGCTGGCGCCGCAGCTGACCGCGGCGATGGGCCCGCTGCAGTCGGCCTACCTGATCGCGCCCTATGCGGTGCTGGCCGGCCTGGGCGGATCGGCGCTGACCGTGGCGTTGGAGCAGGGCCGGCGGGCCCGGGCCGGGCGGGATGCCGCGCCCAGGCCCGCGGACGCCGACCAGACCGTCGACCTGACGGCCACCGGCAAGCCCGGGCCCGCCCCGAGCATTCCCGCACCGAGCACGCCGGTGAAGGTGACCGGTCGCGCCGTCCCACCGGCGAAGAAGCCCGATGCCGGTGAGTCGCTGCTCGGCTTGGACGCGCCCAAGGTGCCCGAGGTCGCCCCAGCACCCCGGCCGCCGGCAAAGCGCGCTTCGGAACCGCTGGCGAAGAGCGCTCCGGAGCCGCCGGCAGAGCGGGCCCCGGAGCCGCCCGCGAAGCGCGCCCCGGAGCCGCCGGCAAAGCGCGCCCCGGAGCCGAGGAAGGCGACGATCACCCCGCCGCCGGCTCAGCCGACCGTGGCCCGGATCAACCCGGACGACGCGGAGAAGCCGCCGGCCAAGTAGTCAGCCCACCGGCCAGGTGTGCACCGGCTCGTTGGTGCGCTGCAGGTCGAGGTAGCGCTGGGTCATCTCCCGGACCGCCGCCGGCCGGTCCAGGCCGTGCTCCCGCTCGGCGTGGCGAACCACCGCGGTCTGCCAGGTGGCGCCGTTGCGCCGGGTGCGGCACCGGCCTTCGACGATGCCGAGCAACCGGTCGCGCTGCGCCGGCCGCACGCCGAATCGGTCCAGGCCGGCGTACGCCCGGGGGAGCAGCGCCTCCTGGATCAGCCGGGCCACCGGGATCCTCCCTGATCCGGGCCAGTGCACGGTCGCGTCGAGCCCGTCGCGGGCGCCGGACCGGAAGTTCTCGGCCGCGGCCGGGAACTCCAGCCGGGACCAGATCGGGTCCTCCTCCTCGGCCAGGTCGCCGACGACTCCGAAGTAGAACGCCGCGTTGGCCAGCAGGTCGACCACGGTCGGGCCGGACGGGAGCACCCGGTTCTCCACGCGCAGGTGGGCACGGCCACCGGACACGTCGTAGACCGGCCGGTTCCACCGGTAGACGGTGCCGTTGTGCAGGCGCAGCTCGAACAGCTGCGGGATGCCGCCGGCCGCCCACACCGCGGCCGGGTCCTCGTCGCTGAGCTCGGGCAGCAGGGGCGGGAAGAAACGGATGTTCTCCTCGTACAGGTCGCGGACCGAGGAGATCCACTGTTCCCCGAACCACACACGAGGTCGTACGCCCTGGGCTTTGAACTCGTCCGGCCGGGCGTCGGTGGCCTGCTCGAAGAAGGCGATGCGGGTTTCCGCCCAGAGGCGCCGGCCGTGCAGGAACGGTGAGTTGGCGCCGAGCGCGACCTGCGCGCCGGCGATGGCCTGCGAGGCGTTCCAGAAACGGGCGAAGTCCGCCGGCGCGACCTGCAGGTGGAACTGCACACTGGTGCAGGCGGACTCCGGCGCGATCGAGTCGCTGCTGCCGCGGAACCGCTCGTGGCCGTCGATGTCGATCCGGAAGTTGTCGCCGCGGGCCCCGATGATCTCGGTGTTCAGGGCTTTGAAGCGCTCGCCGGCGGAGAGGTTGCCGAGCACCAGGTGCTCGGGCTGCAGGGTGGGGAGCATGCCGATCAGGGCGAGGCGGCTCTCGCCTTTGCGGGCGCACTCGGCAGCGCAGCGCAGACCGTCCAGAATGTCCCGCTCGTAGTCGCCGAGGCCGTCGCCTGCGATCGACCGCGGTGGCACGTTGAACTCGAGGTTGAACTTGCCGAGCTCGGCTTGGAACCGTGGGTCGGCCAGGTCGGCCAGGATCTCGGCGTTGCGCATGGTCGGGTCGGCGTCCGCGTCGACCAGGTTGATCTCGATCTCCAGCCCGGTCGTCCGGCTGCCGGGTTCGAACGCGTCGGCGTCGAGCATCCGGCTCAGAACGTCGAGGCAGTCACGCACCTTGCGCCGGAACCGCACCCGGTCGTGTGGCGAGAAGACAGCGTTCACCAGATCTTTGCCCATGGACCCCTCCCGGACGACCGGGGATGAAACGGACTGTCGATCACCGCTCTGTGAACGAACGATTGCGCTCGGTTCACCCTGCCATCCCCACGGGAGGACCGCCAGACGAGCCGAGGCGCCGCACGGGAGTCCCGCGCGGCGCCGCGACAGGTGACGTTTTTCGCAGGTGGTCAGCCCAGCTGGTGGATGGCCTCACCCACGTTGTGGATGTTGTCCTTGATGGCGATCA
>NZ_JBEZZB010000303.1:0-5944 GCF_040638955.1 Actinoplanes sp. NPDC024001 | reverse complement strand
AGTGGCTCGATCTCGGGCGCCGCGGTCACCCGCAGCTCGGGGTCGGGGCAGGGCGACCGCAGCCGCCGAGAGCGGCGGCAACGGCACCCGGTGCACCACCCCCGGGTGCAGGCCGGCCAGCACCGTGTGCAGGGCGTGCCCGGCGCCGAGCTGGTCGTCCCGGTAGGTGAGCACCACCAGCACCGGCACCCGGTCCAGCCGGCGCCCCAGGAAGGCGAGCAGATCGAGGGTGGCCGGATCGGCCCAGTGCACGTCCTCGAAGACGACCACGGTGTGCCCGCGCCGGCGCAGCTCGCCGAGGAACGCGGCGAACACGTCCGAGTGGTGACCGCGGGCGGCCAGCGCCTCGGTGAACCGCCCGCCCAGCTCGCCGGCCATGTCGTAGAGCGGTCCGAGGGCTCGCGTGCGAGCCAGCGGGTCGCACAGCCCGAGAACCGCCGGGTGGCGCCGCGCGAAGTGCCGGACCAGCGCCGAGCGGCCGATCCCGGTCTCGCCGGTGATCAGCACGATCTGGCCGGCGGCGGTGCTGCGGCGCAGGGCCCGGTCCATCGCGCCGAGCGCCGCCGAGCGTTCCAGCGGTTCGTCCTGCTCGCCGGCTCCCGGGTCAGTGGACATCGCGGGCGAACATCCGGCCGGTCCAGGTCAGCGCGGCCACGGCCAGCACGGCCAGCGAGGCGAGCGTCCACCAGACCCGCGGGTCGGCGTACTCGCCGGCGAAGAGCGAGCGCACGGCGTCGACCGTCCAGGAGGCCGGGTTGGCCCGGGACAGCATCAGCAGCCATACCGGTGCGGTGGCCGCGGTGATCGGCAACAGGATGCCGGAGAGCAGCAGCACCGGCTGGGTGACGGTGTTCAGCACCGGGCCGAGCGCGTCCTCGCTGCGCAGGCGCAACGCCGCCGCGTACGACAGCGCCGACATCGCCAGCGCGACCAGGGCCAGCACCAGGTAGACCAGCAGCAGCTCGCCGATCCCCACGGACAGGCCGAACGGCAGCGCGAGCAGCACGATGACGGTCGCCTGGAACAGCAGCGAGATCACCTCCCGCAGGCAGCGGCCCAGCAGCAGCGCCTGCCGGCTCACCGGGGTGACCCGGCACCGTTCCAGGACGCCGGCCCGGTCCTCGCCGATCAGCGCGAACCCGGCGAACAGCGACCCGAACACGACCAGCATCACCAGCAGGCCGGGGACGAACGTGCGGTACGCCTCCGCGGTGGACGGCGCGTCCAGCGCCGCCTTCAGCAAGGGGCCGAACAGGACCAGGTACAACACCGGCTGCAGGACTCCGGTGATCAGCCAGGCGGGGCCACGCAGCAGCAGGGTCATCTGCCGCTGCAGGATCAGCCAGGTGTCACGGATCAGTTTCACGTCGGAACTCCCGAATTCGTACGGTCAGTCGCGCAGTGAGCGGCCGGTCCGGGCCAGGAAGACGTCGTCCAGGCTGGGCCGGTGCAACTCGACGGAGGCCGGCTCGAGACCGGCATGGTCCAGGGTGCGCAGGATGAGCGGCACCGCACCGGCGGCCGCGTCCACGTAGAGCCGCAGCCGGTCGCCACCGGTCTCCAGGCGCCGCACGTAGGGCTGGCCGTCGAGCAGCCCCGCGGCCGCCTGCGCGGCGCCGTTGAGGCCGACGCTGACGACGTCGCCGGAGATCGCCCGTTTGAGCTCCGCGGGGCTGCCGTCGGCCACGATCCGGCCGTGATCGATGATCGCCACCCGGTCGCAGAGGGCGTCGGCCTCCTCCAGGTAGTGGGTGGTGAGCAGCACCGTCACGCCCTCGGCCCGTAGCCGGCGCACCTCGTCCCACATCCGGGCCCGGCTCTGCGGGTCCAAGCCGGTGGTGGGCTCGTCGAGGAAGAGCAGGCGCGGCCGGTGGATGACCCCCAGAGCGACATCCACCCGGCGGCGCTGCCCACCCGAGTAGGTCTTGCACCGGCGATCCGCGCAGTCGGCGAGCGCGAACGCCTCGACCGCCGCGGCCGCCCGCGCCGCTGCCTCCGCCCGCGGGTACCCGTAGAGCCGGGCCTGCAGGATCAGCTCCTCCCGGCCGGTCGCCTCGTACCAGGTGCTGCCGCCCTGCGCGACATACCCGATCCGGCGGCGGACACCGGCCGGATCGGCGCCCAGGTCGATCCCGGCGATCCGGGCGGTCCCGGCGTCCGGGCGCAGCAGCGTGGCCAGCATGCGCAGGGTGGTGGTCTTGCCGGCGCCGTTGGGTCCGAGGAACCCGACGATCTCACCGGTTCCGATCAGCAGGTCGATCCCGTCCACCGCGGTGCGGGCCGTCTTGCCGGAGCGATAGGTCTTGCGCAGGCCGCGGGCGTCGACCGCCGGGTCTCGGGGCATGGCTCCTCCGAAGGATTCCGGTTTCCGCCCCGGTGGAAGTCCGGATGGCGTCACGGTGCATTCGCGCCGTGTGGCGCGCCGGATGGGAGAAGGACATGCCAATGCCGGGACGCGTGTCCGGCCCGGCTCGCCGCCGCCTCCTTTTCGGCGCGGCGGCGGCGAGCGCGGTCGTGCCGTCAGGGTTTGAGCACGGCACCCCTCGGGACCGGCCGGGGAGTCCCGGACGGCTTCGGTTCGGCTCGCGGGGACGCGCGGCCGCCGCGGCGTGATTCGAAGGTGACGGCCAGCGGTGTGGCCAGGAACAGCGACGAGTACGTGCCGACGATGATGCCGATCAGCAGGGCGAGGGCGAAGTCCACCAGCGAGTCCCCGCCGAGAACCGCGAGCGCGGCCAGGATGAAGATTGCGCCCAGGCCGGTGTTGACCGTGCGCGGCACGGTCTGCAGCGAGCCGGTGTTGGCCAGCCGGGCGAAGGGCACCCGCCGGTTGTCTTTCGCCCGGACCAGCTCCCGCACGCGGTCGAAGGTGACGACCGAGTCGTTGACGGAATATCCGATCACGGTGAGCAGCGCCGCCAGGAAGACGCCGTCGATCGGCCGGCCCAGCCAGGCGAACACGCCGATCAGGATCAGCACGTCGTGGAACATGGCCAGCACCGCCGCCGCGCCCCACCGCCAGCGGAACCGCACCGCCAGATACGCCAGCTGAGCGACGAGGGCCACCGCGAGCGCGACCAGCGCGTTGCGGCGCAGCTCGGCGCCGAGGGTCGGGCCGATCTTCTCGTCCCGCAGCCGCTGGATCTCACCGCCGCCGGCCGAGGCCAGCGCGGACCGCACCTCGGCTTCGGTGGCCTCGTCGAAACCGGCGGAACGGACGCTGATGTTGCCGTCGCCGGAGGTGGTGACCACCGCCCGGTCCAGTCCGGCGGAGGTCACCGCGGTCCTGGCCTCGTCGGCCGTCACGGGGGTGGTCGCGGCGTACTCGACCAGCCGGCCCCCGGTGAACTCCACGCCCAGGTCCAGTCCGCGCACACCGATGCCGGCCAGCGCCAGGACCGCGGCCACCGCCGAGACGGCCAGCCACCGCCGCCGGCGCCCCATGATGTCGGGGTTCCAGGCCTCCAGCTTCCGCCGCACCCAGCCGACGCCGGCCAGGCCGCTCCACCCCGGCCGGCGGGCCAGCCAGCGGGCGTTGACCAGCGGTGACGCCAGCACCCGGGTCAGCACCAGCGCGGTGAACATCGACGCCAGGACACCGATGGACAGCGTGATGCCGAACCCGCGTACCGGACCGGAGGCCAGGAAGAACAACAGTCCGGCCGCGAGCAGGGTGGTGATGTTGGAGTCGGCGATGGCCGACCAGGCGTTGGTGAATCCCGACCGCAGCGCGGTACGCAGGCTGCGCCGTGGCCCGCCCGCGGCGTACTCCTCCCGGGCCCGTTCGAAGATCAGCACGTTGGCGTCGAGCGCCATGCCGATCGCCAGCACGAACCCGGCCAGGCCCGGCAGGGTCAGGGTGGCGCCGATGGCGAGCAGCGCCGCGTAGGAGATCAGGCCGTAGCAGACCAGCGTGACGGCGGCGACCCCGCCGATCAGCCGGTAGACGCCGACGATGAACAGGATCGTGGCGATCGTCCCGAGCACGGCGGCCAGCGCGGAGGCCTCGATGGCGGCCTTGCCCAGGCTCGGGCCGACCGTCCGCTGCTCGACGATCTCGACCGGCACCGGGAGGCCACCGGCGCGCACGAGCAGGGCCAGATTCTTGGCCTCCTCCTCGGTGAACGACCCGGTGATCTGGGTGCGGCCGCCGCTGATGCCGACATCGCAGGCGACGTCCTCGTTCACCTGCGGAGACGAGATCACCTCCTGGTCCAGCACGATCGCCACCCGCCGGGCCGGGTCACCGGGCGGCGCGCAGGCGGCCGTACCGGTCAGCTTGCGCCATGCCTCGCCGCCGCCGCCGCGGAAGTCGAGGTTGACCTCCCACGCGCCTGACCGGCTGATGGCCGCGGTGGCGCCGCTGACCTGCTGCCCGGAGAGCGCCGCCGGGCCGAGCCGCAGCCGCTCGCCGTCCTCCGACGGGAGGACATCCTTGCCGGACGGCCCGGGCGCGACAGCGAGCACCGGCCGGAAGGTGAGCTGGGCGGTCCGGCCGATGACCTCTACCGCCTCGGCCGGTTCGGTCACGCCCGGCAGTTCGACGATGATGCGCCGCTCACCGGAGCGGGCCAGGGTCGGCTCGGCCACGCCGAGCTCGTCGACCCGGCGCCGCAGCACTTCGAGTGCCTCGTCGGTGGTGGCCGGATTCGCGTCGGCGAACTCGCCGTCGCGGGTTTCGAGAACTATCTGGGTTCCGCCGCGCAGGTCCAACCCGAGCCGGGGCGGGCGGGTGGCCAGGAGCCACCCCGACACCGCCAGCACGACCAGGGCCAGAACAGCGCGCACGACAATGGCGCGCGACATTTCGATTACTCCTCAACGCAGGAAGGCCCCGCGCGGCCGCCGGTAAGGCGCCGTCACGGGTGAAAGGAAAGGGACACTGCTACGCCGGCCGGCGTGGCGGTGCCCGTCCTCTCATCGCGTGCAGGAGCATCGAAGGCGTCGCCGCCGAGGTCGCCCACCCAGCAGCAGGCCACACCGGGCGTCGCCGGATGCCGAACAGGAAGGCGACGATCGCGGCGGCGAACAGGAACAGCGGCCCGGGCGAGGGCTTGGCGATCAGCCGGGCTTCCGGCACCACCGGAATCGCCGAGTGCGGCAGCGCGGCCGTCACCGCCGGGCGGGGCAGCTCCCCGGGCGCGGGGGAATCAGCACGGCCGGCGCCCGACAGCGAGATCCAGGCGGTGCAGAGCACGAGCGCCAGCACGGCGGCATGCCATGCCTGCCGTACGCGCCGCTCGGCCCCCACGCTCGGTCCCCCTCCGACGGGCCGAGCCTACCTCGCTGTTTCACCCGGCCCGCCGGATCAGGGGATGCGCGAAAGCACCAACCGCAGCAGGATGTCCACATGAGAGCCTTCTCCGTGTGCCTCGGGACCGTCGCGCTGGTTGTCGCGGGGCTGGGAGTCGGCCCCGCCTCCGGGGCCGAAAGCGATCACGGCTACTCGGCCCTGATCCGCCGCGCCTCCTACGGCGTTCCGCACATCACCGCCCGCGATTTCGGCAGCCTCGGCTTCGGCGTCGGGCACGTGCAGGCCGAGGACAACCTCTGCGTGATCGCCGAGAAGGTCGTCACGGTCAGCGCCGAACGGTCCCGGTGGTTCGGGGCCGGGGCGGGCGACGCCAACGTACGCAGTGATCTGTTCTACCGGAAGGCGATCGACGACCGCGTCGCCGAGCGGCTGCTCGACGGCCGCCGCGACGGCGTGCACGCGCCCTCCGACGACGTCCGTGAGCAGATCCGCGGCTTCGTCGCCGGGTACAACCATCATCTGCGCCGCACCGGCGTGCCGAACCTGAGCGACCCGGCATGCCGCGGCAAGCCCTGGGTGCGCCCGCTCACGGAGATGGACGTCTGGCGTGCCTCGTGGGCCAGCATGGTGCGGGCCGGCTCGCGCGCGCTGCTCGACGGGATCATCGCCGCGGCGCCGCCGGCCGCGGCC
>NZ_JBEZZB010000302.1:0-6179 GCF_040638955.1 Actinoplanes sp. NPDC024001 | reverse complement strand
CGGGGCGCCGCGGCCACTTCCGGGACGTGGCGTCCGGCGCCGTGCCGTCAGCGGTGAGCTGGTCGACGACGCCGGTCACGCCCGGGACCGCCGCGGTCAGCCCGGTGGCCGCGACCGCAGTGCGCTGCTGCTCGACTCGCCCGGTGAGGGTGACGACGCCGTCGTCCACGCCGACGCGGACCGCGCCGGGCGGGATCCGGAGGGTGTCGCCGAGGACGCGCCGCACCGTCTCGTCGCGGATCACGGCGTCGAGCCGGTCATGGATCTTCAACAGGTCCGAACGGGTGACGATGCCCAGCAACCGGCTGTCGTCGTCGGTCACCAGCAGCCGGCCGACGTCGCCCCGGTGCATCACCCGGGCGGCGGCCGCGAGCGACGCGTCGGCTGTGATGGTCAGCGGTGGTGCGCTCATCACCTCCGCCGCCGTGCCGTGCGGCCACTGCAGCAGCGGGTTCCTCCACCGGTGCCACCAACCGGTCCGGGCCCCGCCCTCCCCGCCGAGCTCGATCTTCGCGTGCAGGTCCGACCAGGACACGATGCCGATTACGACATCGAAGCGGTCGGTGATCGGGACAGCGCTGATCCGGCGGTCCTTGAGCAGGGTGACGATCTCCGTCACCGAGGCATCCTCGGAGACGGTGATCACGTCGGTGGTCATGACGTCACGTACTCGCCATTGCAGCATGCTGGGCCCTCTCTGTTCTTCCGTCCGGTTTCTCGGTTCACCTTCCAGGCTGCCGGACCGGCTCCGGAGAATGCAGAGTCACGGCGACAAGGCATCGCGTGGCTAAACTGCCGACTGTCGGCAAGAAACGAGCGACACGGATCGGTCTTCCAGCGGGGTAGCCGCATGACAGACAGCGCGGCACGGCTCCGGCGGCCAACGCCAGTTCCGGCCGAGCCGGGCGTCTCTGCCGGGCGGGTGGTGCAGCTGTAGCTGTCCACGGCTCGCCGCCTGTCACGGTGCTCACCGCGGCGCCCGCGCTTCAGATCGCGGTCGCTTCGCCGCGCCTTACCACCAGTACGGGACAGTCGGCGTGGTAGATGAGGTGCTGACTGACCGAGCCGAGCAGCAGTCCGGCAAAGCCACCTCGCCCGCGGCTGCCTACGACAACGACCTGCGCCAGGCGGGAGCGTTCAACGAGCAGCTGACCCGGCGAGTCCCTGGTGGCTTCATGATGGATCGTGAGCTGCGGATACCGCTGTGTCACGTCCGCCGTCAGCTCGACGAGGGCCTTCCGCTGCTGTTCCTCGACCAAGGCCGCGTCGTGCGCCGGCGGGGTCAGCGGATCGTCGTTGTATGGCTCGGACGCGCGGTAGGCGTGCGCGACCACCAGGTCGGCACCGCGCAGGACGGCTTCCTCGGCCGCAAGATCCAGGGCGTCGGCCGAGGCCGCTGAGCCGTCGACCCCGGCGACCACTGGGCCGTTCTGCCGGGTCGTGCCGCGGACCACCATGACCGGGCAGGACGCGTAGGTGACCACCTGCACCGCGACCGACCCGATGATCAGTCCGGTGAAGGCGCCCATGCCCCGATCGCCCAGCACCAGCAGGCTGGCGCTCCGGCTCTCCGCCAGCAGAACCGACGACGGTGCACCGTCGATCAAGGCGGACGTGACGGACAGCTCGGGCGCGGCGGCGGAGGCCGCCTTGACCGCCTCGATCAGTTCTTCCTCCGCCGATTCCCTCAGCGCTGCGGCTGGAGGTTGGGGAATGCCGGGCGGCGTGCCGATGTGCAGTGTGGGCCACACGTTCGCGCCGACGATCCGTAGCGGCAGCCCGCGCCGTGCCGCTTCAGTCGCGCCTGTCAGGACCGCGTCCAGACTGCGAGCCGAGCCGTCGAAACCTACTACCACAGGGTTGATTGTCGTGGAAACGGTTCTCACCTCCTGAATCGAAGCTGGCAAAGCGGGCCGAGTCCCATCATTCGGTGCTCCGGGCGAACCGCCGGTTGCGTGCGCGTAACACGGCCTTGAGCGTCTCACCGAAGACGAGGATGCTCGCCGCCACCGCGGTACAGATCAGCCACTGCCCGGACACCAGATCCACGGTGTTGAACATCCCGTGCAGGACATCTATCTCCACCAGCAGTACCAGCAGCACGACCACGATGCCGGTGGCGACGAACGCCGACCGGTTGCGCATCGTTTCGCTGCTGAACACGCTGCGGATGTCGGATCTGACGTTGAGCAGGTTGAACGCCTGGAACAGCACGAAGGTCACGAACGCCATGGTGCCGGCGAGGGTGGGCCGGCCGGCCTCGGCATCCGGGCCCGGCGCCCACACCAGCACGCCAAGCGTGCCGGCCGCCATGATCGTGCTGGCGAGCAGGATGCGGACGAGGCGGGACCGATTCAGGATCCGCTCGTGCCGGGGCCGCGGTGGCCGGCTCATCGCGTCCGGGCTGACCGGGTCGACGCCGATCGACATGGCTGGTGGACCGTCCATGACGAGGTTGACGAACAGGATCTGCAACGCGGTGAACGGCGCGCCGCCGGCGATCCCGGTCACCGAGGCGATCAGGAACGTCATGACGAAGCCCAACGCGGTGGACACCTGGAAACGGGTGAAGTTGACGATGTTCGCGTACACGCCGCGGCCCTCACGCACCGCCGACACGATGGTGGCGAAGTTGTCGTCGGTGAGGACCATGGTCGCGGCCTCCTTCGTCACCTCCGTGCCGGCCCTGCCCATCGCCACACCGATGTCGGCCTTGCGCAGCGCGGGAGCGTCATTGACGCCGTCACCGGTCATGGCGACCACCTCGCCGCGGCTCTGCAACGCTCGCACAATTCTGATCTTGTGGCTGGGTGAGACCCGGGCGATGACGCCGATGTCGTCGAGGCGGGCGAACAACTCGTCGTCGGTGACGGCGTCGAGGTCGGCCCCGGTGACCGCGCGGCCGGGAATGCCGAGCTCGCCGGCGATCGCGGCGGCCGTCACCGCGTGGTCACCGGTGAGCATGCGGACCCGGATCCCGGCTTCCTGGCACCGTTGGATGGCCTGCCGGGCCTCCGGGCGTGGCGGGTCGACGATGCCGACGAGCGCGACCAGTACCACCCGGTGGAGCATCGTCTTGGGATCGTCTGCGGGGTCGAAGCCGTCGAACGGGAAATCCTCGGTGCCCACGGCCATCACTCGCATGCCCTGCTCGGCCAGCTCGGCGTTGGCTCGCTGGTACCTCTCGCGGGCGGCGTCGTCGAACGGCATGACGCCGTCGCCGCCGAGGTAACGGTCGGCGCGGTCGGCCAGTACGTCGGGCGCGCCCTTGATGAAGCAGCGCACGACAAGGCTGCCCTGGTCGTCGGTCCAGTCGTGGAAGGTGGCCATGAACTTGTAGTCGGAGTCGAACGGGATCTCGAGCCGGCGCGGGCGTTGCCTGCGCACCTCGGCGACATCGATGCCGCCCTTCTCGGCCAGCACGAGAAGGGCGCCTTCGGTCGGATCGCCCAGGATGCCGTCGTCGCGTAGGTCCGCTTCGTTGCACAACGCCATTGGCAGTAGCGCCGCGTCCAGGGTTTCGGGTATCGGCGAGCCGTCGGTTGTGCGGATGCCTCCGTCGGTGGAATAGCCCTGGCCGGAGACGGTGAAATGCCGACCGGCCAGCAGCATGTGCTTGGCTGTCATCTGATTGAGGGTCAGCGTGCCGGTCTTGTCGGTGCAGATCTGCGACGTGCTGCCCAGCGTCTCCACCGACGCCAGCCGCTTGACGATGGCGCCGCGCTTGGCCAGTCGGCCGGTGCCCATCGCGAGTGTGAACGCCACTACCGCCGGCAGTCCTTCAGGGATGGCGGCGACGGCCAGTGAGACGGCGGTGACGAACAGGTCGCCGAACGGTTGGCCGCGCATCAGGCCGAGAACGAAGACGAGCACGATGACGCCGCCCGCGATCAACGCCAGTGTCCGGCTGAGCGCGCTGATCTGGCGTTGCAGCGGCGTCAATCCGGGATCGGCGGCGTGCAGCATACCGGCGATCCGGCCGGTCTCGGTCTGCATGCCGGTCGCGGTGACCAGCACCTCGCCCCGGCCGCGGGTGACCGCGGTGTTCATGAAGACGCTGTTGGTCCGATCGCCGAGCGCGGCGCCCTCGCTCAGGTCTTCGGAGACCGACTTGGCCGAGGGTTGCGCCTCCCCGGTGAGCATCGACTCCTGGATCTCCAGCGAGACCGCCGTCAGCAGTCGTCCGTCCGCCGGCACCCGATCGCCGGCCTCCACGAGGACTACGTCACCGGGCACCAGTTCGGCCGCGTCCACCTGGACGACCTGCTGGTCCCGGCGGACTCGGGCAGTCATGACGCTCATCCGGCGCAGGGCGTCCAGCGAGGCCTGCGCCTTCGACTCCTGCACGAAACCGATCGTCGCGTTGAGCAGCACCACGACAGCGATCGCGATCGGGGTTTCCCATTCCCGGCTCACCAGTAGCGACACCACACCGGCGATGAGAAGGATGATGATCAGGAGGTCCTGGAACTGGCGAAGAAACGCCCGCCAACGCGGTTCCCTGGGCGCTTCGTCGAGTTGATTGCGACCGTGACGCTCCAGCCGGGCCGGTACGTCGCTCGAGGACAGTCCGGTCGCCAGATCGACGTCGAGGTCCCGGACCAGGTCGGCGACCGGCTCAGCGTGCGAGGCCGACCTGGTGGTTGTGGCGCCAGTCATGCCGACTCGGCGGGGCGGGCGCCAGTTTCCGTCGCCGACTTCCGTTCACTGGCAGACGCCTGTTCCGCTTCTACGTCCGGGTTCAGGCCGTAGGTTGCGTGCGCCTTACGCAACGTGTCCACGTCGAGCCGGCCCCCAGCGGTCAGTTCCTGCATTACGCGCAGCGCGATCGACGGCGCATCGATGTGGAAGTGGCGGCGCAGGGCGGTGCGGGTGTCCGACATGCCGAATCCGTCGGTGCCCAATGACGCCCAGCGGCCGGGAACGAACGGAGCGATCTGGTCGGGAACGGCCCGCATCCAGTCGGAGACCGCCACGACAGGAGCGCCATCACCGGCCAGGCAGCGGACGACGTGAGGCAGACGGGCGGGCCCGTCCGGATGCCGCAGGTTCCACTGTTCGGCATCGATGGCGTCGCGGCGCAGTTCGGTCCACGAGGTGACCGACCAGACGTCGGCGGATACGCCCCAGTCCTCGGCGAGGAGCCGCTGTGCGGCCAACCCGGCCGGCACGGCGATGCCGGAGGCGAGGATGTGTGCTGCCGGAGCATCGACGCTGGCGCCGCTGATGCGATGCATGCCGGCGAGGATGCCATCGACGTCGACGTCGGCCGGCTCCGCCGGTTGAAGGACCGGCTCGTTGTAGAGGGGCAGATAGTAGAAGACGTTCTCCTGGGCATCCCCATACATCCGGCGCAGCCCGTCGCGAACGATGTGGCCGAGCTCGTAGGCGTAGGCGGCGTCGTAGGCCACGCACGCCGGATTGGTGGCGGCGATGAGCAATGAGTGCCCGTCCTGGTGCTGCAGGCCCTCGCCGTTGAGCGTGGTCCGCCCGGCGGTCGCGCCGAGCAGGAAGCCGCGGGTCATCTGGTCGGCCGCGGCCCACAGACCGTCGGCGGTCCGCTGGAAGCCGAACATCGAGTAGAAGATGTACAGCGGGATCATCGGCTCACCGTGAGTGGCGTACGAGGTGCCGACCGCCGTCCAGGACGCTGTCGAGCCGGCCTCGGTGATTCCTTCGTGCAGCAGGACGCCGCTGGTGGATTCCCGATAGCTCAGCAGCAGTTCACGGTCCACCGATGAGTACGTCTGGCCGTGCGGTGAGTAGATCTTCTTGGTCGGGAACAGGGCGTCCAGTCCGAAGGTGCGGGCCTCGTCCGGGATGATCGGTACCAGCCGGTGGCCGATCTCGGGATCCTTCATCAAGTCTTTGATCAACCGCACCAGCGCCATCGTGGTGGCTACCGGTTGATTGCCGGATCCGCGTTTCATGCTCGCGTAGGCGTGCTGGTCCGGCAACGTCAGCGGCTTGCTCCGCACCGACCGCGTAGGCACGAAGCCGCCCAGGTCGCGGCGGCGCTGCTGGAGGTACTGGATCTCGTCGGACTTCTCGCCGGGGTGGTAGTACGGCGGAAGGTACGGGTTCTCCTCGAGCTGCTTGTCGCTGATGTCGAGGTAGAGCCGGTCCCGGAAGCCCTTCAGGTCGTCCAGGGTCATCTTCTTCATCTGGTGCGTGGCGTT
>NZ_JBEZZB010000301.1:0-6196 GCF_040638955.1 Actinoplanes sp. NPDC024001 | reverse complement strand
GCGCCCGGTTGCCCGGCATGATGCCGGCGCGGGCGGCGACCGCCAGCGCGGCGCCGGTGTCCAGCACCGGGCCGGTCAGCCGGCCCAGCAGATCCTCCAGGTGCCCGGCGCCGACGTCGGCGCGGACCGCGGCGTGCAGCAGCCGCTCGCTCGCGGCCCGGACCTGCTCGCGCTGGGCCGGGCTGGTCAGCTCGTAGCGCCCGGGGCCGGTGACCACCGCGGTCAGGGCGGCCAGCGTGTTCTCGGCGCTCAGCAGCGGATCGAGCATCGGCGCCATGCCGTCGTCGAGGGCGCCCTGATAGCGCACCCGCGACCAGCGGCCGCTCTCGTGCCAGATCACGAAACCGAGCCGGCCGGCCTCGGCGAGCGGGCCCAGGTCGTCCCACGGCAACCAGTCGGGCGCACCGGTCAGCAGGTCCAGCGGGGGGTCGGCCTGCGCGGTGGCGCTGTGCTCGCCGTGGTGGCCGTAGAGCACCGCCCGCCGCCCGTCGAGCAGGGCGAACCGGGCCCAGTTGCCGTCCGGGTCGGCGTGGTGGGCGCCATGATCGTCGATCGACCACAGGCCGGCGTGGCCGATGCCGGTGAGCGTGGCGCTCAGCGTCGCCCACCGGGTCCAGAGCAGTCCGGGCGCGGGCAGGTCCACGTCGGTCAGCATCCGTCCACTGTGCCAAACCCGAACGGGTGCCTGTCACCCCCGGGTGCCAGTGCGGTGCACCGGGGTGCGGTGCGGGTGCAACCGGTCAGCGTTCCGGGGGTCGGGACGAACGGACAGGCGGCACCTGATCCCGACCTGGAAACGGAATATGCTGACCCACCTCTTCGGCTTTCTCGGCGCTGCCCTCTCGATGTCCATCGCCTGGCCGCAGGTCTACCGCTCCTGCGTACGCCGCCGCACCGGTGGGCTGTCGGCCACCGCGTGCATGCTGAGCGTGGCGATGCCGGTCGGCTGGGTGACGTACGGTCTGCTGATCGGGGACGCTCTCCAGGTCGTGACCAACACGGTGAGCTCGCTCACCGGCCTGGCCATCCTGGCCGCCCTGCTGATCACCCAGCCCCGTCTGCGCTCCGGCCGCTCGCTGCTGGTGAGCGCGGGCGCCGCGGGCGGCGTGCTGCTCGCCGTCGCCGGTTCCGCCGCGCTGGCCGCCCTGCCGCAGGTCACCGGTGGCCGGGCCGCGGCCCTGCTGGGCACCATCCTGGCGGCGGTCTCCCTCGTCTCGGCGGTGCCCCAGCCGCTGGCTCTGCTGCGCGACCGCACCCAGGACCTCTCCGGCATCTCGCCGATGCGCTGGTGGCTCGCCAGCGGCGCGTGCGCCTCCTGGCTCTGCTACGGCGTGGGCACCGGGCAGCCGGCCGTCTGGGCGTCCGCTCTCGTGGGTCTGACCAGCGCTTCGATCGTCTGCGGCGTGCTGGTCTCCCGGCAGCTCGCCACCCGTGCTCTGGTGCCCGCCAACGCCTGATCGGGGGACTCCCCGCCGGTAGCGTGCATCGCCCTCCTACGATGCGGGCTGTCCGAAAGAGAGGGGGGTACATATGCACATTCCACGATCGCGCTTGCTGGTCGCCGGCACCGTCGGCATCGTCCTGGCCGCGAGCGCGTCCGTCCCGGCTGCCGCGGTGGCGCCGGTGACCGTCGAACCCGCCGCAGTGCAGGCCGCCGCGAAGAAGTCGGCCACCACCAGCAAGGCGGAGAAGCGCCGGGTCGACCGGCTCAAGACGCCGAAGCTGGGTTGGTACAAGTGTTACGACACCGCTCAGTGCGCCACCGTCCTGGTTCCCTTGGACTACGACAACCCCAAGGGCCCCAAGACCGAGATCGCACTTCTGCGGGTGAAGGCCAAGAACCAGAAGAAGAAGATCGGCAGCCTGTTCGTGAACCCGGGCGGTCCGGGCGGCTCGGCGACCATGTTCGCCCTGTCCGCGCCGTACTTCCTGAGTGACTCCGTGCTCGAGCGCTTCGACATCGTCGGGGTGGACCCGCGGGGGGTCGGCGCCAGCGCCAATATCAAGTGCTTCAAGTCGGTGCGCGAGCAGACCAAGGTCTTCAGCGGGATGAACGTCGCGTTCCCGTACACGAAGGCGGAGAAGTCGAAGTACATCAAGTCCGCCAAGGCGTTCGGCAAGGGCTGCTCGAGCACCGGCAAGCCGCTCTCCGGCGCCATGTCGACCGCCGAGGTGGCGCGCGACATGGAGCTGATGCGCCGGGCGGTCGGTGACAAGAAGCTGACCTACCTGGGCTTCAGCTACGGCACCGCGCTGGGGCAGTACTACGCGAACATGTTCCCGGACCGGTTCCGGGCGATCGCGGCCGACGGCAACATCGACCCGCGGCAGTGGGTCGGCAACGGCGCCAACGGCAACAAGATCCTGGATGCCCGGATGCGGTCCTCCGACGGTGCGTACAAGGCGCTGCAGGAGATCTTCCGGCGCTGCGACAAGGCCGGTCCGACCTACTGCCCGTTCTCGGACGGCAACCCGGCCAACAACTTCGCGGCGATCACCAAGAAGCTGAAGGCCAAGCCGCTCGTGATCCGTGAGGGCGGCGAGACCTTCAAGATCACGTACGCGGACTTCATCGGTGCGACGCTGAACATGCTCTACTCGACCTATGCCGGCGACGACGTCATGCGGCTCGCCGCGGACATCGCCGCGATGCAGAACGGTGGCTCGGCGGCGGTCGCCGCGAAGGCCAACGTGGTCGAGCGGATCAAGACCGCGAAGGCCGGCGGGTACGACTTCCCGTACGAGAACGGCTTCGAGGCGCAGAGCGCGGTCATCTGCACCGACGGCAAGCACCCGAAGAACGCGACCAGCTGGCCGGCCAAGACGGCGGCCCGCGACAAGGCGGCGCCGTACTACGGCCGGGCCTGGGGCTGGATCGACGTGCAGTGTGCGAGCAGCACGTGGAAGGTGCAGGACGAGGACGCCTACCGGGGTCCGTTCAACCGGCGTACGGCCAAGCCGGTGCTGCTGATCGGTAACTACTGGGACCCGGCGACCAACTACCGGGCCTCGGTGTCGTCGAGCAAGCTGCTGCCCAACTCGCGGCTGCTGGCCAGCAACAACTGGGGCCACACCGCGTACGGGACGAGCCTCTGCGCGACCGCCGCGATCGACCGCTACCTGCTGTCCGGCAGGCTGCCGGCGAAGGGCACGGTCTGCCGTGACTCGCGCCAGCCGTTCACCGAGAAGCTGCCGACCGACGACCAGATGAAGATCAAGTCGGTCACCGGCAAGCAGTTGCCGCCGGTGGTGGCGCCGCGGCCGTCGTCCGTGCTGACCGGCGGGCTGGTCGGCTGAGGACGGTGTTCGTCAGATGAGTCAACCGCCGGGCCGGCGTTCGTCGGCGGTCCGGCGGTTGCTCGTCAGGTGGTTCGATATCCGTCGTGGGTGGGCTTCCAGTCGGCGCTGTCCCGGCTGTCGCGGGTCAGACCCGACACGGAAGCGATCAGAAGCAGGACGAAGAAGACAAGCGCTGCGATTTCCATGCCTCTAGCGTCGCCCCGCGAGGCCGTTCTCAACAGTGGCAGGAATGCCATACATCTTCAAGAAACTGCCAACCTCGGTTAGGCTGGCCGCATGTTGCGCAGTGTCGCCGTGATCGCGATGCCCGAGGTGGCGGTCTTCGAGCTCGGGGTCCTCTGTGAGCTCTTCGGTTACGACCGCACCCCGGAAGGCCTGCCCGGTTACGAGTTCGCCGTGTGCAGTGTGGACGGCCGTCCCGTGCCGACGCACTCCGGTTTCGCCATCACCCCCAGCCACGACCTGACCCCGGCCGAGACGGCCGACCTGGTCGCCGTCGTGCCCAACGACATCCGTGAGGCGCCGCCCGAGGTGCTCGACGTGCTGCGCCGGGCCCAGGCCCGCGGCGCCTGGGTGATGAGCGTCTGCACCGGCGCGTTCGCCCTCGGCGAGGCCGGCCTGCTCGACGACCGGCGCTGCACCACCCACTGGCGGCACACCGACGAGCTGTCCCGCCGCTACCCCGAGGCCAAGGTCGACCCCGGCGTGCTCTACGTGGTCGACGACAACATCGTGACCAGTGCCGGCACCGCCGCGGCGATCGACTGCGGCCTGCACCTGATCCGTGAGGAGCAGGGCGCCGAGGTGGCCGCGACGATCGCCCGGCGGATGGTGGTGCCACCGCACCGCGACGGCGGTCAGGCCCAGTTCATCGACAAGCCGATTCCCTCCTCGGTCTCCTGCGAGACGCTGCAGCCGCTGATCAGCCAGCTGCTGCGCACCCTCGACGAGGAACACACCGTGGAGAGCATGTCGGAGGTCGTGCACATGGCGCCGCGCACCTTCGCCCGCCGGTTCCGCGCCGAGACCGGCGCCACCCCGCACGACTGGCTGACCGGCCAGCGGGTGCTGCTGGCCCGCCGCCTGCTGGAGGAGACCGATCTCGGCGTGGACGCCATCGCGGACCGGGCCGGGTTCGGCAGCGCGCAGACCCTGCGGCACCACTTCACCCAGCGGCTCAGCACCAGTCCACAGGCCTACCGGAGCACCTTCAAAGCGAAGGCCTAACCGCGCCAGGCGTCGAAGGTGGTCGTGCCGAGCCGGGCGTCCGGGCCGGGCACCAGCGCGTCCACCGGCATGTCGGCGCCGAAGTACGGCTTACCGTCGCTGGTGACCCGCTGCCCCGGCGCGACGAGCCGGCGGCCGGCCTCGTCCAGGAGCAGCACCTCCGGGCCGGCGACCTCGACCGTGCCGTCCACCGGCTTCGACCCGGCGATCTCCACGAGGATCTCCACCAGGTCGGACAGGGCGATCGGCCGCATCTGAAGCGGGGCCAGCCGCACCACGTCACCGTCGGTGTTGGCCGGGATCAGCACGTCCGGGATGAACTCGAAGAACTGGGTGGCCCGCACGATCGTGTAGGGCACGCCGCCGGCCCGGACCGCCTCCTCCTGGGCCAGCTTCCCCCGGTAGTACGGAAGCTCGCTGCCCCGCTCCAGCCCGACGATGGAGAGCACGACGTGGTGTCCCACGCCGGCCTTGCTCTCCGCCGCGGTCAGGTTCCGCGTGCTGGTCCGGAAGAAGTCGGTGACTGCCTGCTCCTCCCGGGTCGCCGGGTTCGTCACGTCGACCACCACATCGGCACCGGCCAGCGCCTCGTCGAGCCCCGCGCCGGTGAACGCGTCGATTCCGGTGGACCGGGCGGCCGGCACCACCTCGTGGCCACCGGCGCGCAGTGCCTCCACCAGCAGCCGGCCGGTCTGCCCGGTGGCACCCACCACTACAACCTTCATGACGTCGCCCCTCTGTCGTGCGGATCTGCCGTGACCATGGACGAGCCGGTTGATCGGGATGTGACAGTGGCGCCGGTCACCCGCTGCGCGGCAGCTCGTCCTGGGCGGCGGCGAGCCAGTCCAGCGCATATTCCAGGTCGGTCGCGGCGACCCGGCGCCGGGAGGACCGATCACCGCGGGCGGCGACCGCGCACGACTCGATCCGCCGGCGCAGCCCGGCGTAGAGGTAGGGATCGTCGATCGGGGCCGGGCCGGGACGGGCGCGGCGGGCCCGCAACCGGCGCAGCCGGCGGAGCCCGGCCGCGGCCAGCAGTGCGGCCCAGCAGGCGGCGACCACCAGCCCGGCCAGCACCAGCGGCCGGTCCGCGCCGGGCACCAGCCGCAGCAGCACCGCGACGGCGGCCGCCCAGGTCAGCACGACGACGAGCAGCGCCGGCAGGTCCACCGGGTGCCGGGCGGCCCGATGACGCCGGGCGGCGGTGAACACCTCGTGCCGGGCCTGCCCGAGCCGGGCGAAACCCACCCGGTCCGGCCGGTCCGCGGACCAGTCCCGGCACTGCGCGTCGAGGACCACCGCCTCCAGTTGCCGGTCGATGCGGAACAGCCGGGGTGCGATGCCGCCGGCGAACGGGTCGTCCCGCATCACGGCCAGCCCTTCGCGAGATCGTCGAGGTACCGCTCCAAGCAGTCGATCGCCTGGCAGAGCAGCAGGTCGGCGTGGGCCAGGCGGCGCACGGTGGGATCGGTGCGAGCGGCGAGGCGCAGCTCCGGCACGCTCCAGTGCCGCGTGCCGACCTGCCGCAGTGTCGCCGAGACCAGGCGGACCCGGGCGCGCAGCAGGGCGTCGGGCACGGCGACCAGTCCGATGTGGGCGGAGGCCTCGTGCGGCCGGACACCGAGCGGCGGTGTGCCGGCCCGGTCGAGCCGCCGCCGGCCGAGCGCGA
>NZ_JBEZZB010000300.1:0-6334 GCF_040638955.1 Actinoplanes sp. NPDC024001 | reverse complement strand
ACCACGCAGCCGCTTTGTCAAATGACCGAAATGACCAATAACGGCGCTGGCTACCCGCATCGGTCACAATCCTGTACACGTTAGCGATCTCTAACAATCGCCAGCCCGCGCCGGTTGGCGGCGAACGTCCGCGCCCACGAGACGGCCCGCTGCCCGAGCCCGTCGCCGGTCTCGTCGCCGGCCGCGACCACCACGTACGGCGCGTCCACGTCGAGCCCGAGCCGGGCGGCCCGGGTGCGGACCGCGTCCGGGTCGCGGACCGGGCGGCTGATCAGGTCGTCGAGCAGGTCGCCGCGGACCTGCGCCTCGGCCTCGGCGACGGTCCGGCGGAACAGCAGCAACAGCGCGGTCACCTGGGCGGCCCGCTCCAGGATCCGCTGGTCCACATCGGCGAGCGGGCGGGACGGCCGGAACACCAGGGCGCCCAGGTTGTCGGCGCCGGCCACCACCGCGGCGAGGATCAGGTCGCCCCGGCGTACGCTGCGCCCCTCTCCCCGGGAGGCCGCGACGGCCTCGCCCACCGTGGCCCCGGCGGGTTCGGGCATGGCGGTGTCGCAGCCGGGCGTGCGCGCGGTGGCCAGCGGGCGGCCCTGCGCGTCGATCACCAGCAGCGCCCCGTGCAGCACGTCGACCAGGTCGGCGGCGACGTCGTCGACCCCGCCGCCGCGCAGCACCACGGCGGTCATCCGGTCGTGCGCGGCGGCGGCGCGTTCCACCGACTCGCTGTGCGCCTGGATCACCGCGTTGGCGGCGGACAGTTCGGCGAGCGCGGTCTGCGTCTCGCTGAGCAGCCGCGCGGTGTCCAGCGCGACGGCCGCGTGCGCGGCCAGCGACAACAGCAGCGCGACCTCCTCACGGCCGAACGGCCGCTCGGCGCGGTTCGCCGCGAACAGCACGCCGATCACCGCCGACCCCAACCGCATGGGTACGCCGAGAATCGCCACCAGTCCCTCGTCGCCGACGCCCTGGTCGATGTCGGTGGTGTGCTCGAAGCGGGCATCGGTCGGGTAGTTCGCCGTCGCGTAAGGAGTCCCGGTGAGCGCGACCAGCCCGCCCAGCCCGGCGCCCGGCGGCAGCCGCAGCGTCTGGAAGCTGGCCGCGACCGAGCCGTCGGTGACCCGCATGTAGGTGTCGCCGCGCTCCGGATCGTTGAGCGTCATGTACGACACGTCCACGTTGAGCAGGGTCCGTACCCGGTGCACGATGGCCCGCAGGACCGCGTCCACGTCGCGCAGCCCGGCCAGGTCGCCGGCCGTGTCGTACAGCGCGGACAGCTCCTCCTCGCGGCGCCGGCGGCGTTCCAGCAGCGTGCGCACCCGCAGCGCGAGCAGTTTCGCCTGCTCCAGCTCGTCGAGCTCGGCGCCGGTGGCGCCCGCCGTGCGGGCGTTCACCAGGGGCCGCTCGAACTCGACGACCGCGGCCTCGCGGGCGAGCAGATCGAGATATTCGAGTCCGCGCGACGTGGATGTCATGGGCGACACGATAGGGCTCGGGGTGGGACCGCCATATGTGCCGAATGGACATGCCTGACCCCCGGCTTGTGTATGTCCGGCCCATCGCCTCTGCCGTCGGCATAGCAACGAGCATCCGGCCGTCCAGGCGACGTAGCGTCGCCGCATGGAGATCGTGCGGATTGCCCCGAACCTGGTGATGCTGGCGTTCCCGGTCGGGCACGCCTACCTGTGGCACGGCCCGGACGGGCTGACCCTGGTCGACACCGGCGTGCCCGGGTCCGGGCCGGAGATCCGGCGGGCGATCACCGAGACCGGCCACCGGCCGGCCGATCTGCGCCGCGTCCTGCTGACCCACTTCCACGGCGACCACACCGGATCCGCCGCCGAGGCGGCGAGCTGGGGTGACGTGGAGGTGGTCGCGCACGCGCTGGACGCGCCGATGATCCGCGGCGAGGCGGCCGGACCGGCGCCGGTGCTGTCCGACTGGGAGCAGCGGCTGTGGGAGCAGGTCCACACGCAGGTCCCGGACGAGCCGCCGGCGCCGGTCCGGGTGGACCGGGAGGTCGGCGACGGCGACGACATCGACCTCGGCGGCGGGGTGCACGCGGTCGCGGTCGCGGTGCCGGGGCACACGCCGGGCAGCGTCGCCTATTACCTGCCGGAGCCGCGGATCCTGTTCACCGGCGACACCATCGCCCGCGGCCCGGACGGCACGGTGATCCTGGGCGTGTTCAACGCCGACCCGGCCCGGGCTGCCGCGTCGTTGCGCCGCCAGGCCGAACTCGACACCGACATCGCCTGCTTCGGCCACGGCCTGCCGGCCGTCGGTGACGCCGCAGCCGCCCTCCGCCAGGCAGCCGGTTCCCCCAGCTGACCGCCAGCGCCGCATCACCCGGGCCGCAACAGCACTGGCCGGCAGCCGGGTGTTACGGCTGACCGCCAGTGCCGCATCACCCGGGCCACAACAGCACTGGCCGGCAGCCGGGTGTTACGGCTGACCGCCAGCGCCGCATCACCCGGGCCGGAGCAGCGCTGGCCGGCAGCCGGGTGTTACGGCTGACGGCCAGCGCTGGATCGGGTGGATCGGGCGAGCGCTGGGGGTCAGCCGCGGGGATCCGTTACGGAGCCGAGGAAGAGGATGGCGCCGGTCTGCCGGTCGGAGATGCTGAAGGCGAAGGGGCGGTCGACCCGGAACTCCCGGGAGCCGGTCAGCGACGACACGGCCATCGCCCCGCCGGAGACGGCCGCGGCCTCGGTGCCCTTCTCGTCGACCCGGATGTAGGTCTTGTGCACGACGGTCTGCACCGCCGGGGCGACCGGGGACATCGGCCGGAAGTCGGCGCGGCCGGGCACGAAGGCGTCGGAGAGGCCGAGCCGGCGCAGCGGTTCGGTCATCTCGCCCTTCCAGCGCAGCTCGAAGCGGGGCAGGGTGAGCAGGTCGACGGGCTGGCCGGTGAGGGCGCCGGTGGCGGCCCGCCACTCGGCGGCGTCGAGGGTGGAGAGCATGCCGGCCAGGGTTTTGCCGTTGTCGGGCAGCATGATCTCCATGCCGTAGCGGCCGTCCTCGCCGTAGGGCAGCCGCAGCATCCGGTAGCCGTCGCGCTGGGCGTGGCCGAAGCTCTCGCCGGTCAGCCGCATCGTCGGCACGTCGGCCGGGCTCGCGCCCGCCACCGCGAAGGGCTCGGGGCGGGTGGCGTCCGAGTCGAAGCGGGTCTTCCACTCCCCCAGGAAGTAGACGGCGTTGAGCAGCGCCAGGACCACCGCCGGATCGGGCAGGCCGAGGTCCGCGGCGATCCTGTCGATGAGCCCGTTGGTGTTCTCGCTCGCCCAGGCGTCGATCGCCTCGGCGGTCTCGGCCGAGCCGAGGTCGCGCTGCTCGGCCGTGGCGCCGAAGGTGCTCCGCAGGAACGTCAGGTAGCTCTCCTCGAGCGGGACGCCCGCGCCTGACCAGAGCGAGTTCGCCACCGACAGGGTCACCTCGTCGGTGTCGCTCAGCTGCCGCAGCAGGGCGCCGACCCGCACGTCGCGGCGATCGTCGAGGTGCAGCACCCGGGCCAGTTCCGCGGCGGTGTCCCCGTCCGCCCCGGCGAGCAGCATCGCCAGCAGCACGGTCATCGACAGCGGGGCGGTGACGGTGTTCTGCCGGTCGGCGGCCACCTCGCCGAACAGGTCGAAGGCGAAGGCGTTGACCGCCTGGGCCACCGCCGCCGTGTCGCCCGGCGCGAGGTCGGCGACAAGCTCGGCGTCGATGCGCCCGGCGTCGCCGGGCGGGGTGGGCGCGCCGCAGCCGGTCAGCAGCAACGCGCCGATCAGGACCGCACTGATGAGTTGTCTGCGCACCCGGATGAGACGCCGGCGGGGCCGCGGCGGTTCCGCTCAGCGCAGCGCCGCCAGCACCTTCTCCAGGGCGGTGGCCACGCTGCGCGACTCGCCGGCGCTCATCTGCGAGGTGAAGTGGCGCCGGATGCCGTCGAGGTAGACCGGGGCGGCCTCGCGCAGCCGGGCCTGGCCGGCGTCGGTGATCGTCGCGTAGGCGGAGCGCCGGTCGTCGGGATTGCTCTCCCGGGCGACCAGGCCGGCGGCTACGAGGGCGTCCACCACCCGGCTGACCCGGGTCCGGCTGACCACGGCGCGCTGCCCCAGCTCGCCCATGCTGAGCCGCCGGTCCGGGGCGTAGTTGAGCTCGAGCAGCACGTCGTACCAGGTCAGGGGCAGGCCGGTGGCGGATTGCAGCTCCCGGTCGAGCAGCGGCACGAGGGCGGCGTGCACGCGCAGGAGGGCCGCCCAGGCGGCCACGTCGGTGTCGCTCATCACCACAGGGTAGCCAGTTCTTGTGCGTGCGCACGCATCGGCGTAAGAATGTGCGTGCGCACGCATTCGAACTTCCTCGAAGGAGCCGACATGAGCAAGCTGCTGCACCTGTCCGCCTCACCCCGCGGCCCGCGGTCCGAGTCGCTCGCCATCGCCCGCACGTTCCTCGACACGGTGCGGGAGGTGAGCCCGGAGCTGCCCATCGAGGAGTACGACCTGTGGGACGGCACGCTGCCCGCGTTCGGGCCGCCCGCCGCGGCCGCCAAGATGGCCGTCTTCGCCGGCGAGCAACCGCAGGGTGAGGCCGCCGCGGCGTGGGACGCGGCGATCGCCACCTTCCACCGCGTCGACGCCGCCGACCGCTACCTGTTCAGCGTGCCCATGTGGAACGCCGGGGTCCCCTACATCCTCAAGCAGCTCATCGACGTGATCAGCCAGCCCGGCCTGGTCTTCGGCTTCGATCCGGAGCGCGGCTACCAGGGGCTGATGCGCGGCAAGCGCGCCGCGGTCATCTACACCAGCGCGGTGTACGGCCCGGACCGCGGCCCCGCCTTCGGGGCCGACTTCCAGGCGCCCTACCTCGAGGAATGGCTGCGCTGGGCCGGGGTGGACGACATCGAGACGGTGCACTTCCGGCCCAACCTGGCCACCGCGGACGCCGACAGCGGTCGCCGCCTGGCGCACGAACGGGCACGCGACGTGGCGAAGCGCTTCGTCGCATAGTCGAAGACGTGTCCACCACCGACCGCGCCCTGAGAGCAGGCCTGTGGGCGTTGCCCGCCTACGGCGTCCTGCTCGGGCTGAGCACCGTCACCCATCAACCGTCCATCGACGACTTCGACGCCTACGCCGAGTACATCACCACGGACGTCTTCCTGATCAGCCATCTCGGCGCCAGCATCCTCGGCACCGGGCTGGCGATCCTCGGCGCGGTCGCGGTCACCGGGTACCTGGTGCGCGGCCGCACCGCCGGCGCCGCGATCACCGGACTCGTCCTGACCACGATCGCCAACGTGTTCATGGCGGCGGCGTTCGGCAGCGCCACCTTCGTGCAACCCGGGATCGGCCGGGCACACCTGGCCGGGGTCCCCGGCATGCCCGCGCTCAACGACGACACCGCGTACGGCCCGGCGTTCTTCGCCACCGCGTTGTCCGCCTCGTTCGTGCTGATGGTGGCCGCGATCGTGCTCGGTGTGGCGATCGCCCGAGCCGACCACTCGCTGCGCTGGGCGGGGGTCGCGTACGCCGTACTGATCCCGCTCTTCGTGATCACCGGCTTCACCGTGCAGCCGGCGCAACCGGTCGCGGGTTTCCTGCTGGCCGCCGCGACAGCGGCGCTGGCCGTCCGCCTGCCGCGCACCCCACCGGCGGCGCCGCGGGGCGCCGGGACGCTGCTAGGCGGGCGGTCCGGCGATCAGCAACGCTGAGACGGCCAGCCAGCCGATGTGCCAGGCCTGATCCAGCTCGAACAGGGCGGTGCCCGGCCCGGTGCTCGTCGCACCGGCCGGGCGCACCACCGCGACCGTCTCGATGTATCCGGTGCGGCCCAGCAGCCGGCCCAGCCGGATCAGCGGCACCCGCAGGTCGGCGATGAAATGGGTGAGCGCGTTGAGCAGGATCCCGGCCACCACCCAGCCCGGCTTCAACGGCAGCCGCAGCCACCAGGCCGCGGCGAGCAGGAACACCGTGGTCGTCGCGGTCCACGAGGCGACGTGTTTCGCGCAGTGCCACATCGCCGCCGAGCGCACACAGCCGTGGTTGTCGAGCCCTTTGCCGTAGGCCTGGCCGCTGGTCTGCACCCAGTGATCGCCGATGTAGTGCCCGGCGAGCATCACCCCGAACGCGACCGCCGCCGTGATCGCCCGGATCAGGTCGTCATCGTGCACGGTGTGTGATCCTCTCGGGTACCGGGATGCGCTGCGGCCTCCACTCCAGCACCGAAAACCGGTTACCGGCGGGAAACGTGTCGGCGTACACCCGTCACGTCGGTCACATCAGGCGCCGGACGTCCCGTGCCGGGCGTCGCGCCGGCGGCCGGGTCCACGTGCGCTGAGCGCGGTGGACCCGGC
>NZ_JBEZZB010000299.1:0-6445 GCF_040638955.1 Actinoplanes sp. NPDC024001 | reverse complement strand
CCCGGGCCCGCGCGCAGGTGGCGGTCGCGACTGCGGAGCTGCGCACCGCCGAGGAGCAGAGCCGCCGGCAGGCCGGCCTGCTCGGCGCCGTGCTGAGCAGCATCAGCGACGGCGTCAGCATGGTCGACGAGACCGGCCGGTTCCTGCTGCAGAACCCGGCCGCGAAACGCCTGCTCGGCATCGCCGTCGACAACGACCAGCCGGAGCAGTGGCAGCGGTACTACGGCATGTTCCGGCCGGACGGGCGCACGCCGTTCCCGGTCGACGAGATGCCGCTGATCCGGGCGCTGCGCGGCGAGCCGGCGGACGCGGTGGAAGCGATCATCCGCAACGAGGCCCGGCCCGACGGTGTCCTGATCAGCATCGACGGGCGGCCCCTCGACGACAGCGCCGGCCTGCACGGCGCGGTCGCGGTCTTCCGCGACATCACCGAGCTGCGACGGTACGAGACCGACCTGTCGATCTTCGCGGGGGTGGTGGCGCACGACCTCAAGGCGCCGCTCGCGCTGGTCCGCGGGCACGCCGAGGAGGCTCTGGAGGACCTGCCGGAGGACTCCGAGGTGCGCGACTCGATACGCAGGATCGTCCGCGCCGTGGACCGGATGGACACGCTGATCGAGACGCTGCTGGCCTACACCACCGCGCGGCACGCACCGCTGCGCCGTACCTCGGTGAACCTGGAGCCGCTGGTCCGCGAGGTGATCCAGGACCGGATCGCGCACCGGCGCGACGACGAGCCGGCGCCGCAGTGGTCGGTCGGCCCGCTGCCACCGGTCGAGGCGGACCCGGCCATGCTGCGGCACGTGCTGGACAACCTGATCGGCAACGCGCTCAAGTACGTCCGGCCGGGCAGCGTGCCACGGGTCGAGGTGACGGGGGTGGCCGAGGGGCCGGACCGGGTGCGGATCGAGGTCGCCGACGCGGGGATCGGCATCCCGGACGCCGACAAACCGCACGTGTTCGAGTCGTTCCACCGTACCGAAGAGGCCGCCCGCTATGCCGGCACCGGCCTCGGCCTGGCCATCTGCCGCCGCATCGTGGAACGCCACGGCGGCGCCGTCGGCGTCGCCGACAACCCGGGTGGGGGTACGCGCATGTGGTTCACGCTGCCCGCCGCCCTCGCGAGCCCTGAGGAGGAACCCACCGTGACCAGCCAGCAGAACGCGCCGGCGGACGACGACGAGGCGGTCCGCGCCGCGCTGGAACGCGCCCTCGCCGAGCGGGCGGCCATCATGAACGCGGCCCAGCTGCCCGGGCTGGGCATGCCGCCCGGCGTGCCGTCGGCGCCGGACTCGCCCGCCGAGGAGGCGGAACCGCGCCGGCACGCCGGGGCGCAGGGCCGCCCGCGCCGCGAGTGACGCTCAGGCGCCGTCGGAGACCATGCGGGGCGGCAGCAGCTTCGCGATCAGCGCCAGCAGCTGAGCCGGGACGAACGGCTTGAGCAGCGTCGCCGAGGCGCCCGCGTCCTCGGCCAGGTTGTCGCCGGGCATCAGCGAGCCGCTCGCCACCACCACCGGGATGTGCCGCAGGTCGTCGTCGGCGCGGATCGCCCGGCACAGGTCCAGCCCGGTCATGTGCGGCATGTCGACATCCGTGACCACCAGATCCGGGCGGTGCTCCCGGATCGCGGCCAGCGCCGCCGCGCCGTCCGCGGCGGCGACCACCCGGTGCCCGGCGCGTTCCAGGGAGCGCTGCAACACGTACCGGATGTCCTCGTGGTCCTCCGCGACAACGATCACCATTGACCCCGTCTCATCGCCTGCTGCCTAGCTGGTCCCCTCAGTTACCGATCGAGGCCACCGCGGGGAAACGGGGCGGCGTTAATCACCAGGCGTTTCGGGGCGGTTGCGCCTATCCTTTGCTGCGCCATGTCGATTTCGCCTGCCTCTGCTGCCGTGTCCGAGCTGCGTTCCCGGATCTCCGAGTTACTGCCCCGTGACGAGCGGCGGCTGCAGCGCCGCCTGGAGGGCACCCGGCGGATCCGCGACGACGCGGCGCGGGCCGCCGTCCTGGCCGAGATCGAGGCCGAGATCGAGCAGGCCCGGCTGCGGCTGGAGAGCCGGCTCGCCTCGGTGCCGAAGGTCACCTATCCGCAGGCGCTGCCGGTCAGCGCGCGCAAGGACGACATCGCCGCGGCCATCCGCGACCACCAGGTGGTCGTCGTCGCCGGTGAGACCGGCTCCGGCAAGACCACCCAGATCCCCAAGATCTGCGTCGAGCTGGGCCGGGGCGTGCGCGGGCAGATCGGGCACACCCAGCCCCGCCGGATCGCCGCCCGCACCGTGGCCGAGCGCATCGCCGAGGAGCTGGACCGGCCGCTCGGCTCGACGGTGGGTTACAAGGTGCGGTTCACCGACCAGGTGAGCGACGACACCATGATCAAGGTGATGACCGACGGCATCCTGCTCGCCGAGATCCAGAACGACCGGATGCTGCGCCGTTACGACACGCTGATCATCGACGAGGCGCACGAGCGCAGCCTCAACATCGACTTCATCCTCGGTTACCTGCGGGAGCTGCTGCCGAAACGGCCCGACCTCAAGCTGATCATCACGTCGGCGACGATCGAGACCGAGCGGTTCGCCGCGCACTTCTCGAGTGGGCACAGTGCCGACGCCGCCGGCAAGCCGGCCCCGGTGATCGAGGTGTCCGGCCGGACCTATCCGGTGGAAGTGCGCTATCGGCCGCTGCTCACCACGACACTGGTGGAGGACGACGAGATCCGCGAGGAGCCGATCGACCAGATCGACGGCATCTCCGCCGCGGTGGACGAGCTGCCGCTCGACGGCGACATCCTGGTCTTCCTCTCCGGCGAGCGGGAGATC
The DNA here is from genome assembly GCF_040638955.1 of Actinoplanes sp. NPDC024001. Taxonomy (NCBI): domain Bacteria; kingdom Bacillati; phylum Actinomycetota; class Actinomycetes; order Micromonosporales; family Micromonosporaceae; genus Actinoplanes; species Actinoplanes sp. NPDC024001. Next base: position 3,620 of record NZ_JBEZZB010000299.1, on the reverse strand, counting down.
CGCGACACCGCCGACGCGCTGAACAAGCGGGACCTGCGCAACACCGAGATCGTCCCGCTCTACGGCCGGCTGTCGGCCGCCGAGCAGCACAGGGTCTTCGAGCGGCACACCGGGCGGCGGGTCGTGCTCGCCACCAACGTCGCCGAGACCTCGCTGACCGTCCCCGGCATCCGCTACGTGATCGACCCCGGCACCGCCCGGATCAGCCGGTACTCCCACCGGCTCAAGGTGCAGCGGCTGCCCATCGAGCCGGTCTCGCAGGCCAGCGCCAACCAGCGCAAGGGCCGCTGCGGGCGGACGTCGGACGGCATCTGCATCCGGCTCTACTCGGAGGAGGACTTCGAGCAGCGGCCCGAGTTCACCGAGCCGGAGATCCTGCGCACCAACCTGGCCAGCGTCATCCTGCAGATGACCAATCTCGGTCTCGGTGACCTGCAGAAGTTCCCGTTCATCGACCCGCCGGACCGGCGCAACATCACCGACGGCATCAAGCTGCTCGAAGAGCTCGGCGCGCTCGACGACCGCAAGCTCACGCCGCTCGGCCGTCAGCTCGCCCAGCTGCCCGTCGACCCCCGGCTGGCCCGCATGGTCATCGAGGCGGACCGGCAGGAGTGCGTCGCCGAGGTGATGGTGATCGCGGCCGCCCTGTCGATCCAGGACCCGCGCGAGCGGCCCGCCGACAAACAGCAGCAGGCCGACGAGAAACACGCCCGGTTCACCGACAAGGAATCGGACTTCTTCACGTTCCTCAACCTCTGGCGCTATCTGCGGGAGAAACAGCAGGAGCTTTCCGGCAACCAGTTCCGGCGGCTGTGCCGGTCCGAATTCCTGAACTATCTGCGCGTGCGGGAATGGCAGGACATCTACGCGCAACTGCGGCAGGTCGCCCGTACCCTCAATCTCGCCGTGAAGGAGGACTGGGAAGCGGGCGTCGCGCCGCAACCGGTGCACACCGCCCTGCTCGCGGGCCTGCTCAGCCACATCGGGATGAAAGACCAGGAGAAGCGGGAATTCCTGGGCGCCCGCGGCGCCAAATTCGCCATCTTCCCGGGCTCGGCGCTGTTCAAGCGCCAGCCGCGCTGGGTGATGTCCGCCGAGCTGGTCGAGACCAGCCGGCTCTGGGCCCGCGTCAACGCCCGGATCGAGCCGGAATGGGCCGAGAAACTCGCCCCGCACCTGGTCAAGCGCACCTATTCGGAACCGCACTGGGACCGCAAGATGGGCGCCGTGATGGCCTTCGAGAAGGTCACGCTCTACGGTCTGCCGATCGTGCCGCGCCGCCGCGTCGGTTACGGCAAGGTCGACCCGGTCGTCTCCCGCGAGCTTTTCATCCGGCACGCCCTGGTCGAACGCGACTGGGAGACCCACCACAAATTCTTCGCCGACAACGAGCGGCTGCTGCGGCAGATCACCGAGATCGAGAATCGCGCCCGGCGGCGCGACATCGCCGTCGACGACGAGACGGTGTACGCGCTGTACGACGCCCGCATTCCCGCCGAGGTCGTCTCCGCCCGCCATTTCGACGGCTGGTGGAAGAAAGCCCGCCGCGACGATCCGGAGTTGCTGCACTTCACCCGCGAGGACCTGGTCAACGCGGGCCGCGACACGGTCGATCCCAGCGCCTTCCCGGACGCCTGGCTGGCCGGCGGGGTGAAACTGCCGCTGACGTATGAGTTCGAGCCGAACTCACACGCCGACGGCGTCACCGTGCGGGTGCCGCTCGACCTGATCAACAAGCTGGACGCGGACGACTTCGGCTGGTCCGTGCCGGGCTTCCGCAAGGAGGTCGTGATCTCGCTGATCCGGGCTCTGCCCAAGCAGCTGCGCACCGCGTTCGTCCCGGTGCCGGACTGGGCGGAAGCGGTCCTCGACCGGGTGCCCGCCCGGCGCGGCCCGCTGCCCGACGCGATCGGCAACGAGCTGCGCCGGCTCACCGGCACCATCGTGCCCCGCGACGCGTGGCGTCCCGATCAGGTGCCCGAGCACCTGCGGATGAACTTCCGGGTGGTCAACGAGGCCGGCGAGGTCGTCGCCGAGGGCCGCGACCTGGAGGTGCTGCGCCGGCAGCTGGCCCCGAAGGTGCAGGCCACCATCTCCAAGGCGGCCGGCAACCTGGAGCGGCGGGGGATCACCACCAACGACTTCGGGGTGCTGCCACGCCGGGTCGCGCAGGTGCGCGGCGGCTACGAGGTCAACGTCTGGCCGGCGCTGGTCGACGAGGGCGACAGCGTGGCGATCAGGGTCTTCGAGAACGAGGCCTCGCAGCGGGTGGCGATGACCGCGGGCACCCGGAAACTGCTGCTGCTCACGCTGCCGCCGGCCGCCCGGTACCTGCAGGGGCGGCTGGACAACCGGGCCAAGCTGGAGCTGTCGCGGGGCAACCCGTACCGGTCGATCGCCGACCTGCTCGACGACTGCGCCGGCGCGGCCGTGGACCGGCTGGTCGCCGACGCCGGGGGACCGGTGTGGTCGTCGGTCGAGTTCGCGTCGCTGCGCGACACCGTCCGGGAGGATCTCGTCGACGCCGTGGCGAACGTGGTCACCCAGGTGCAGGCGGTGCTCGCCACGGCGTACGACGTCGAGCAGCGCCTTAAGAGCCTGCGCGACCCGGCGTTGCTGCCGGCGCTGGCCGACATCCGCCAGCAGCTCAAGGGTCTGGTGCATCCCGGCTTCGTCACCGAGACCGGCTGGCGGCAGCTGCACCAGATGCCGCGCTACCTGCGCGGGATCGTCTACCGGCTGGACCGGCTCGGCGGCAGCCTCGGGCGGGACCGGCAGCTCACCACGCAGATCCACGAGATCGAGTCGGAGTACCGGGAGCTGCGCGCCGAAGCCGTGCCGGGCGGGCCCGCGGAGGAGGGGCTGCGCGAGATCCGCTGGATGATCGAGGAGCTGCGGATCAACTACTTCGCGCAGACCCTCGGGACGGCGTACCCGATCTCCGACAAGCGGATCTACAAGGCGATGGACGCGCTGCCGATCTGACGCCGCGGTTGGCAGCCGGTGGTGCTTGGGGTGCCGTTCGGTTACGCCCCTGTTCATGCTGGTCAGCGGCCTCTAGCGTCGTCGGCATGACGAACTTCGCCTCGATCGCCGCCGTTGCCGCCGCCGTCCCGGCCGGTGTCCACCTCGACGACCTGATGGCGCGGGTGGGCGTCGACGGCCTGGCCGCCGCGTTCGCCGAGCCCGCCCTGCTGGCCCGGGTGGACCAGCACGCGGCCGCCGTCCGCGAGGCGCTGCACGACGCCGGCCGGGAGGTCGGCGCGGAGGGCCTGGCGTCCTACGCCCGCTCGATCGCGGCCGGGGCGGTGCGCATGGGCGGCTCTATCCCCGAGCCGGGCGAGGCGCCGGCCAACCCGACGGAGTGGATGGCCGCCGGCTGGGTGCTGCTGCGGCTGGTCGCGGTGTGCCTGATCGCTGAGGAGGCCGGGCTGCTCTGACCTCGTACGATCTACCTTTCCGGTCTTTTCTGCACCAAACGGGACGATCAGCCATCTTTGTGCCATGAAGTTCCTCAGGCTTTCGTTCCTCGCTCTCCTCGCCGTGCCGGGTGTCGCGGCGCCGGCCGTGGCCGCCCCGATCGTCGCGGCCCCGGCCGTGCCGGGTGCCGCGTCCACCGC
>NZ_JBEZZB010000298.1:0-6639 GCF_040638955.1 Actinoplanes sp. NPDC024001 | reverse complement strand
CCTTCCGCCGCCGCTGCCTTCAACGATCCCGTGACTCCCACTACCGCAAACGACTCAGCACGCTCGGAAGCTACGAACCGCCGTAGCAGTACTAATAGCGTGAACCGGTCGGCTGGGGCAGAGCGTCCAGGGCAGCGAGCGCATCGGCATCGAGCGCGATCGCGTCTGCGGCCACGTTCTCCTTGAGGTGTCCGTCCGCCGTGGTACCGGGAATGGGCACGACATTCGGGCCGCGGGCGAGCAACCAGGCCAGCGCCACCTGCCCCGGTGTGGCTCCATAGTCTGCGCCGATCTCGGCGATCCGCTCCACGATCGTACGGTTGGCCCGGATCGCCTCCTCCTGGAATCGCGGCAGCCCCCGGCGGGCATCCCCGGCGTTCAGATCGGCAGCTGATCTGAACCGCCCGGTGAGGAAGCCACGGCCCAGCGGACAGAACGCGATGAACGTGATCCCGTTCTCGGCGCAGTACGGCAGCACCTCGGCCAGCGGCTCCCGGGTCCACAGCGAGAGCTCGGACTGCACGGCGACGACCGGATGAACCTGCTGTGCTCGACGCAGATCCTCGACGCTCACCTCACACAGACCGAGCGCACTGACCTTGCCGTCGATCACGGCCTCGGCCATCGCACCCCACGTCTCCTCAACCGGGACCGCTGGATCGATCCGGTGCAACTGCCACAGGTCGATGTGATCGATGCCGAGCCGCCGCAGCGATGCGTCGATCGCCTGACGGATGTACTCGGGCCGCCCGTTCCTCTCGGGAGCCACCTCGTCATAAGGTCCATCGCCCGCATAGACCAGGCCGGCCTTCGTGGCGAGCACGATCTCGTCACGGTGACCGCGAATCGCCCGGCCGACCAGCTCCTCGTTGACGAAGGGGCCGTAGACGTCGGCAGTGTCGATCAGATTGACGCCCAGCTCGATCGCCCGATGGATGATCCTTACCGAGTTCTCGTCGTCACGCGAGGCCGGGTCGTAGCCCGCGGACATCCCCATGCAACCCAGGCCGATACGTCCGACGGGTCCGCACGGGCCCAGCGTGGTGGTTCGCATCGTCATCCCTCAGCCCGACATCGCCACGAGGACCTTGCGGGAACCCGTGTACGGCCGCCGCCCGTGCGCGACCAAGACGTTGTCGATGACGAGGAGGTCCCCTTCACGCCAGTTGACATCGACCGCCTCGTCCAGCCCGCGCGTCCTGATCTGAGTGATGTACTCCTCGGGGATGGGACTGTTGTCGGCGAAGGTCACCGATTGAGGCATGTCCTCGGGCGCAAGCAGATCCCGCAGCGCTGCGGCGGCCTCACCGTCGAGAGCGGACGGGTGCCACTGGTCGGCCTGGTTGAACCAGACTTCGGTACCGGTGGCGGGGTGCCGCGTGGTGGCCGCGCGGACCTGCCAGATCCGCAGGCCGCCGTCCGGTTTCCACTCCCATTCGCAGTCCTGAGCCGCAAGGACCTTCTCGACATCCGCTCGGTCGGTGGTCTCGAAGGTGTCCTGCCAGCTGCGCCCGAAGCCGAAGCCGTCATGCAGGTTCTGGGTGTAGCGGACGCCGACGGAGAAGGCGTCCCGGACCTCCGGGTCGAGGGAGGCCAGCCAGCGCTCTCCATCGACGACTGGTGTGGCGCCACCGGTCGCGGCGGCCTGTTTGCAGTAGAACAGCAGCCTGGCCGGCCACTGCCCGCTGTACGACAGTTCGTTGTGCATGGAGATGGTGAGCTCGGCCGGGTACTCGGTCGAGGTGTAGACGTTGTCGCCGACTTTGGTGCGCGGGGAATTGCCGTGCACGTAGGGCAGCCGGTCAGGCAACAGCAGACGAAGCAACGGTTCGAGTTCGTCGGCCGCAACGCCGAATTCGCGGAAGACCAGCGCTTTCTCGCGAATCAGGGCGGCATCGAACCAGGCTTTGTCGGAGACGGCGGTGATGAGGCCGTCGGCCCCCGCGGAGGTGTTCAGGTCGCTGGGCGTGAGGACACATGGCTTCCACATCGGCTTTCTCCATTCGCGATCAGGTGGTCGAGGTAGTGCTGCAGAGTGGTTTCGTCCACTCCGCCGGCGACGACGGCGGCGAAGCCCTGCTGCCCGGGGCGCACGTCCGGGCCTGAGCGCGAGTGGACGATCTGGTTGAGCAGTGCGTGCTCATCGGGGTTGCGATGTTCCAGCTCGCTCAGCCACTCGGCGACGGGCAACACGCGAATCGCCAGCCCGCGCTGACGGGCATGGTCCAGGAACTCGTCGATACGCACCGGCCGTTCGGCGGTGAGCAGGATGCGCCGGCCTCCGGGCGGTTCCCCGGCCAGCGCCGCGAGCCGGCGGGCGGCTTGGTCGACCGGGATCCAGTCCTCCTCGAGTCCCAGGTCCGGAGCGATGCCGAGGTCGAATACCACGCGCAGCAGCCGGAACATGATGTCCCGATCGTTGTGGCGCCCATGGTGCGTCTCGCCGGTGATGCGCGGCAGCCGGTAGACGGCTGTCTCCAGACCGCGCTCGCCGGCGGCGTGGACCAACCGTTCGGCGTCCAGTTTGGTCTGGGCGTAGCCGGAGCTGGGCGCTCCAGCTTCGGCGGCAGCCGCCGATACGGTGGACACGTAGTGGAACCTCTTGCGCCGGGAGGTCGCGGCGAGCCGGAGCAGCTCCCCCGTGCCGCCGATGTTCACGTCCGCGAGCTGGGCATAGGGCCGGAGTGCGTCTACCTGGGCGCCGTTGTGCAGGATGGTGTCGATCTCGCCGGCCAGCTCGTCGAAGGCTTTCGCCGTCAGCCCCAGCCGGGGTGCGGCCAGATCGCCCACGACGACGCGGACGCGGCCGGCCATCTCCTCCGGCCGTAATCCGTACGGTTCGAGGGCGCCGTGGATGCGATCCAGCGCGGTGGCGGTGTCCGCCGCCCGCACCAGGCAGTGCACGGTGAGGTCAGGTCGCCGGAGAAGCTCGGCGGTGAGGTCCCTGCCGACGAATCCGGTGGCCCCGGTCAGCAGCAGGTGCCGGGGCGGCGCGTTTCCGGGCGGCGGCAGGGTGGCGGGGAGCAGTTCATCGATCGTCAGCTGAGGATCGAAGACCGCGTCGATCTCGGGCGCTGCCGGCCCGTCGATCTGGCGGGCGAGCATCTCGACCGTCGGAGTGGCGAAAATTGCCTGCGGCGAAATCGCCGCTCCCAGGTCCGCTCGGATACGGCCGAGCATCCGGACGGCCAGGACCGAGTGGCCGCCGAGGTCGAAGAAGCTTTCGGTGACGCCGACCTGTTCGACACCGAGCAGGTCGGACCAGATGGCGGCGAGGGCCTGCTCGGTGGCGGTACGGGGCAGGACCCGGGCCGTCGTCCGTCCCGCGGGTTCGGGGGCGGGCAGCGCCGCTCGGTCCAGCTTGCCGTGCGCGGTCAGCGGCAACCGCTCGAGCGGCACCACGAGCTCGGGCACCATATGCGGGGGAAGTGTCCGGGCGGCCTGCTCGCGGACCGCGGCGGTGTCGATGCCGGCCGGGGTGACGTACGCGACGAGCCGTTGCTGTTCGTCGGCAACGATCACGGCCTGATCGATCTCCGGCAGCACGCGCAGTGCCGCTTCGATCTCACCGGGCTCCACCCGGAAGCCTCGCACCTTCAGCTGGTCATCCGCTCGGCCCACGAACTCCAGTTGACCGTCTGGCCGCCACCGGGCGAGATCGCCTGAGCGGTACATTCGAGTTCCGGGCGGGCCGTAGGGATCGGCGACGAATCGAGCGGCTGTCAGCGCGCGCTGGCCAAGGTATCCGCGGGCCAAGCCGGTTCCCGCGATGTAGAGGTCGCCGGTCACGCCCGGTGCTACCGGCTGCAATTGGCGGTCCAGGACGTAGAGCCGGGCATTGGCCTGCGGCCGGCCGATCGGTACGGGGCCCGGCGAGATCTCGTCGCCGGGACGAATGCAGAACTCGGCGCAGTTGACCGTGGCCTCGGTGGGACCGTAGACGTTGCGTACGGTGACATCCGGGTGGTGTTGGCGCCATGCGGCGAGCGCGGCTCCCGTCAGCGCCTCGCCCCCGAGCAGCAGGTCTCCGCCGGCCAGGAAGTCCTCCGGCAGCGGGTTCAGCAGCGGCAGGTGGCTGGGAGTGGCCTTGAGGAACGTGCACTGCCCGGCGTCGACGCTGGGGCCCTTCTGATCGGGAGCAGTCAGCACGACGCAGCCACCCATGGCCAGGGGTGTGTAGAGCGCCGTCACGGTCAGGTCGAACGCGATCGACGTGTGAACCTGCGCCACGCCTGCCGCACTGGGGTACTCGCTGGTCGTCCAGGCCAGGTAGTCGGCCAGCGCCCGATGCTCGACCACGACTCCTTTGGGCCGGCCGGTCGAGCCGGAGGTGTAGACGACATAGGCCACGCTTGCCGGTGCCGGCCGGATGTCCGGGTCGTGGGACGGGCCGGGCGGCCCGTCGGCTGCCTCCGCGGTGTCGATGACGTGACGCGGCCGGGCGTCCTCCAGCATGAGGGCCACGCGTTCGGCCGGGTAGTCCTGGTCGATGGGCACGTAGCCGGCGCCCGCTTTCAGCACGCCGAGCAGCGCCACAACCAGCTCCGTCGAACGCGGCAGGCGGACCGCGACCAGATCCTCGGGCCCGATGCCCATCGCGGTGAGCCGGTGAGCCAGCCGGTTGGCGCGCTCGCTCAGCTGCCGGTAGGTGAGCCGGTCGCCACCGCAGACGAGGGCCGTACGGTCCGGGTGCTGCTCGGCCTGGGACCGCAGCAGCTCGGGCAGCGTGCGGCCCGGACCTGCCTGGCGTGGCGCTTCGAGGATCAGCCGGCGCTCGTCGGCGGACAGGATGTCGATGTCGGTCACCGGTCGACCCGGGTCGGCTGCGACACCCTCGAGGAATCGGATCAGCCGATCCAGCAGCGTGCGCACGGTCGTGGCGTCGAACAGGTCGGTGCTGTAGAGCAGCAGGCCTTCGGCACCACCGCCCGGGCGTTCGCGCACGATGAATTCCAGGTCGTACTTCGCGTGCGGCTGCGTGAAGGCCCCGGTCGGCTCGTCAACGTGCAGCCCGGCCAGCTCGAAGGTGGCCTCTGCGGTGTTCTGGAAGCCCAGCATGATCTGGAACAGCGGGCTACGGTCGGTGCGACGGCCGGGATTGATCTCCTCGACCACCCGGTCGAACGGAACGTCCTGGTTGGCGTAGGCGGCCAGGTCGGTCTCCCGTACCCGATCGAGCAGCTCATGGAAGGTCGGGCGTCCGGAGGTGTCGTTGCGGAGCACCAGCGTGTTGACGAAGAACCCGACCAGATCATCCAGCGCGGGATCATTGCGCCCGGCCACCGCCGTGCCCAGGGGGATATCCGTTCCCGTCCCCAGCCGGGTCAGCAACGCGGCCAGGCCGGCCTGAACCACCATGAACAGGCTGGCTCGATGCTGCTGTCCCAGCTCAGTGAGGCGGCGATGCAGTTCGGCGCCGACCTCGAAGGTGGCGACATCGCCCGCGTACGTGCGCGTCGCGGGCCGCGGCCGGTCGGTGGCCGGACCTGTTTCGTCGGGAAGATCTGCCAGTTGGGTTCGCCAGTAGTCGAGCTGGCGCGCGGCGAGGCCGTCGGGTTCGAGTTCGCTGAGCAGTTCTCGTTGCCAGATGGCGTAGTCGGCGTATTGGACGGGCAGTGGCGGCAGGTCGGGTGCGTGGCCGGCGCGGCGGGCCGCATAAGCTTCGGCCAGGTCGCGGGCCAGTGGCCGCATTGACCAGCCGTCGCAGGCGATGTGGTGCAGTACGAGTACCAGCACGTCGCCGATCAGGTGGGCCCGTATCGGCAGATCAGAGGTCAGGTCGAACGGCCGGGCCGACACCTCCTCGATCGATCCGCCTTCCCTCAGCTCGATTGAGGGGTGCTCCACAATTTGGGCGCGGCCGTCAGGGAAGACGGTGCGCAGTGCTTCATGCCGGGCCACGACGTCGTTGAGCGCCGCCGCCAACGCCTCCCGGTCCACCTCACCCGACAACGACAACACGATCGGCACGTTGAAGATCGGCCGGTCGACCATCGCGTGCATGAGCAGGATGCGCTGTTGACCGGCCGACAGCGGCAGCTCACCGGAGCGTTCGACCGCGCTGAGTACCGGACGGCCGGTAGCCGCATCTGTCAGTAGTCCGCTGAAGCTGGCGATGGTGGGGTGGGTGAACAGGGTGCGCAGGTGGAGTTCGAGGTGGAGTTCGGTGCGGATGCGGGTGATGAGGCGGGTGGCGAGTAGGGAGTGGCCGCCGAGGTCGAAGAAGTTGTCGTCGATGCCGATGTCGTCGCGGGTGAGTAGGTCGGCGAGGATGCGGCAGAGGTGTTGTTCGGTGGGGGTGCGGGGTTGGCGGCTGGGGGTTTGGTGGGTGGTGCCGGGTGTGGGCAGGGCGCGTTTGTCGAGTTTGCCGTTGGCGGTGAGCGGGAGTTCGTCGAGCAGGATCAGGGCGTCGGGGATCATGTGGTCGGGCAGCCGGTCGCGGAGTTGTTCGCGCAGTAGGTCGGGTAGTTGGTCGTGGGGTGTGGTGGCGACGATGTAGCCGATGAGGCGGCGGTCGCCGGGTTGGTTCTCGCGGATGATGACGGCGGCGTGGGCGACCTCGGGTAGTTCGCGCAGGGCGGCTTCGATGTGGCCGGGTTCGACGCGGTAGCCGCGTATCTTGGTTTGGTCGTCGGCGCG
>NZ_JBEZZB010000297.1:0-6689 GCF_040638955.1 Actinoplanes sp. NPDC024001 | reverse complement strand
CTTCCGCCGCCGCTGCCTTCAACGATCCCGTGACTCCCACTACCGCAAACGACTCAGCACGCTCGGAAGCTACGAACCGCCGTAGCAGTACTAGCTAGGGTGTGTTTCTTTCTGAGGGAGATCACCGGGAAGTCCCTGGCCAGCAGCGATGGAGCACCAGCGGCGAGCGGCGCCCCCCTTGGAGCCATCGATGAACGCCGCTTGCGACGACGACCAGCGGAGACGCGGACCGGCCTTCATGATCACCGGCTCGTAGCTCACTCCAAAAGAAACGCACCCTCCTAGCTAGGGGTCGATTCCGGCCGCGCGGATGCGTCTGCGGCCGGAAGTCGGCGGACCCTGATGGTCAGGACGGTCATTGCCGGCTGGGTATTCAGCCCAGGCGGCAAGTTGGTGCCGGTGTTGCTGGCATATCCGGGAGGACGTCGAGCGCGCCCCGCCGCTGGGGGTCAGCAGACGGGTCGCTTCTGCCGCAGGTCAGTGGGGGTCTGCGTTTGCTGCTCAGGCGTCGTGTGCCAGTGACGACGACAGTTCCCGGTGGGCGCCGGCCTGCTCGAGCAGCGTCTGCGCCTTCTGCTCCAGGGCTCCGACGGCGTCGGCACCGGCCACCCACCGCACCGGCGGCTCTTCGGTGCCGGTGAGCTGCACCAGTGCGGCGGCGAGCTTGGCCGGGTCGCCGCCCTGCAAGCCGTTCATGCCGCTCCACGCGGTCACGGTCTGCTTGGTGCGTTCGGCGTAGTCGTCGATGCTCGGCTCGGCGTAGCTGGTCGACTCGGGGGTGAGCAGGTCGGTGCGGAAGAAGCCGGGCTCGACGATCATGGTGCGGATCCCGAACGGCGCGACCTCCGGCGCCAGGGACTCCATCCAGCCTTCGACGGCGAACTTCGACGCCGCGTACGCCGAGGTGAACTCCGCGCCGAGGAAACCGGCGACCGACGAGATCGTCACGACCAGCCCGGACCGCTGGGCGCGCATCACCGGCAGCACGGCGCGGGTGACGTTCAGCGGGCCGAACAGGTTCGTCTCGACCTGGGCCCGGAAGTCGTCGGGGGTGATCTCCTCGAAGAACCCGGCGATGAAGTTCGCGGCGTTGTTGACCAGCACGTCGATGCGGCCGAACCGGTCAACGGCAGCCTGCACGGCGGCCTGCGCGCTGGCCGGGTCGGTGACGTCGAGCTGCACGGTCAGCAGATCGGCGGCGACGCCGACGGCCTTCTCCACCTTCTGCGGGTCACGGCCGGTCGCGACGACGGCGTACCCGGCGGCCAGGGCGGCCTTCGCGATGTCCACGCCCATGCCGCGGCTCGCGCCGGTGACGAGGAGAACCTTCTTCTCAGCCATGCTGCTCACGTCCTCTTTCAGAAAAACCACCGCGGTCCTGCAGGGCCGCAAGACCGGGAAAGCGGTGACGTCAACCAGAGAACCGCTTTCCCCCGCAACGAAGAAGATGCTGCTGGAAGGTGTACTGACAGCCCACCACTCGCCCCGGCGAATCGACCTAGCCTGGAAGCGTGGACAACCGTGATGAGGTAAAAGCCTTCCTCAGCTCCCGCCGCGCGAAGATCACCCCCGAGCAGGCCGGCCTGACGAGTTACAACCGCAACCGCCGGGTTCCGGGCCTACGCCGCAGCGAGGTCGCCGACCTGGCCGGCGTCAGCGTCGAGTACTACGCCCAGCTCGAACGCGGCAACCTCGCCGGCGCCTCCGACAGCGTCCTGGACGCCCTCGCCCGCGCCCTGCACCTCGACGAGGCTGAACAACAACACCTCGCTGCCCTCGCTCGCGCCGCCGGGCCAGGCACCCGCACCCGCCGCAAACCGCCCGCCCAGCAGATCCGCCCGAGCATCGCCCGCGTTCTCGAACTGATGACCGAACTACCGGCGTTCGTCGGCAACGGCCGCGGCGACGTCCTTGACGCGAACCCGCTGGCCCAAGCCCTGTACGCGCCCATGTTCGACGACCCCAAACGTCCCGCCAACCACGCCCGCTTCGCTTTCCTCAACCCCCGCGCCCGCGACTTCTGGCGCGACTGGGAACGCATCGCCACCGTCACCGTCGCCATGCTGCGCACCGAAGCCGGTCGCGACCCCTACGACCGGGCGCTGACCGACCTCGTCGGAGAACTCTGCACCCGCAGCGAAGACTTTCGCACCCGCTGGGCCGCCCACGACGTACGGCTGCACAACACCGGCATCAAGCAGTTCCGGCACCCCGTCATCGGTGAGATCGACCTGAATTTCGAGACGATGCAGCTGACGGCCGATCCTGGGCTGACGATGACGCTGCTCAGCGCCCCGGCCGGATCCGCCGCCGACGATGCCCTGCGGCTCCTGGCGAGCTGGGCAGCGACCCGCGACCAGGCTCCCGCGTCCCCCAAGCCCCGGTAGCTGACCCGCTATGCGAATCGGTATCAACCTGCCGAACTACGGCCCCCTGGGCACCGTCGACACGATGACCGCGATCGGCGTCACCGCCGAGCAGCTCGGCTACGCCTCCCTCTGGACCACCGACCACGTCCTGATGCCCGCCCGGCTTCCAGAACCGTACGGTCACCTGCTGGAATCCATGACGGTGCTGACCTACCTGGCCGCCCGCACCACACACATCACCCTGGCCACCTCGGTGATCGTCCTGCCGCAACGCGACCCGATCCTGCTCGCCAAACAGGCGGCCACCCTCGACCACCTCAGCCGTGGCCGGCTCACCCTCGGCGTCGGCGTCGGCTGGGTCGAGGAGGAATACCGGTTCCTGCGCGCCGACTTCCGCCGACGAGGCAAGCTCGCCGACGAATATCTGCAGGTCATGAAACAGCTGTGGACCGCTGACCAGCCGCACTTCACCGGCGAACAGATCCAGTTCGACGACGTCCTGTTCTCCCCGAAACCCGCCCGGACCGGCGGTATCCCCATCGTCGTCGGCGGGGGAAGCCAGGCGGCACTGACCCGTGCCGCCCGCTTCGGCGACGGCTGGCACGCCATCGCCGTCAGCCCGGCAGCTATCCAAACGGCCCGGACCACGCTGACCCGACTCGCACCGGATCGCCGCCTCGATATCTCGCTGCGCATCTCGACCGCCGTCGACCCCAGTCAACCTCAGAGCGATCCCGATGCGACCACCCTCACCGGCAGCCCGAATGCCATAGCGGCCCGCATACAGCAGTACCAGGACGCTGGCGTCGACGAGTTCGTCCTCGACTTCTCCGCCGCCGACCAGACCGCGCACATCGAGCACCTGCACCGCTTCGCCGACACCGTCCTCCCGCTCCTCACTGAGACTCCCTGAACCCGATCTGCCCCGTGCTGGTAAGACCCGAACGGGCGGCGTGGGTGGATGAACAACCCATCTAGTCCGGCTCCGGCACGGTCGACCGCGTACCCGTGTACGTCACCAACGGCACATGCTTCTGGAGCCACGGGTCCGCACCAACGCACCACCTCAAGTCACCCTCCTCGAACTCCGCGCGCGCCCTGAGGGACGCAACCCGCTGGTAGAAGCCAAAGGCGTCGACAGCGCAGACCCACCATGCCCGCGGCCGGGACGCCTCATCGCCGTTCGCCAGCTCAATGCTCGACGCCATATCTGCGTGCGTACAGCCACCCGAGAAAGAGAGACCACACGTGCTCCCCTCCGTCGACCGCATAGCCAAGACCATCGACCACTCACTGCTACGGCCCGAGCTGACCACCACCGACGTGCAGAAGGGCTGCGAGATCGCCGCGACGCGGGCCACCGCATCGGTCTGTGTCCGTCCCTCCGATGTCTCGCTCGCCACGACCGCCCTGGCCGGCACCGGCGTGCTCGTCGGAACGGTGGTCGGATTCCCGCACGGCAACACCCTCACCGTCACAAAGATTGCCGAGACCCGGGCGCTGGTCGAGGCCGGCGCCGACGAGATCGACATGGTTCTGCACATCGGCCGGCTGCGCAGCGGTCAAGTCGGCTACGTACACGACGACATCGCCGCCGTCGTCGCCGCCGCGCAGGGCCGGGGAGTGAAGGTGATCCTGGAGAACGCCTACCTGGACGACGAACAGAAGACGACCGCGTGCCGGATCGTGGAGCAAGCGGGAGCCCAGTTCGTCAAAACCAGCACCGGGTTCGCGCCCAGCGGAGCCACCCTGGCCGACATCCAGCTGATGCGCGCTGCCGTCTCACCGGCGATCCACGTGAAAGCGGCCGGAGGTGTCCGCACCCTCGACACCCTGCTGGAGTTGTACGCGGCAGGCGCCACCCGCTTCGGAGCGACCGCGACGGAATCGATCCTCGACGACCTTGCAGCCCGCCACCGCGGAGAAAAGACCGACACGGTGACCGCCACCGATGGTTACTAGACAAGAGACCGCCGACATCCAGCACGGGTGTCGGGCGTTGCCAGCAGATCGTGATGATCCACTGACCGACAGAACCAACCCGGCCTTGACCGCATCAGCGCCTACGTCTCCTCCGTCGACGCTGTCCGCTAGCCCACCTGGCAGAACACCACCCGCACCGCCCACCGTCGCTCGGTCCGGAACCGTCCGCACCTCGTGACGCCTCGTGCACACCCTCGGCACCACCACCCGATAGCCACAGTGGCCATCCTTGCCTGCGCCGATGCACCACGGCTGCCCCGGATCTTGATACAACTCGACGGCGCTCATGAGACGGGGCGCTTTCGAATGCAGGTTGCTGTCTCATGAGACACCGGTGAGTCTGGAGAACGACGGGTGGCGGTGTGTCGCCTTCGCCGGCCGGCGTGACGTCTTCCTGCAGTCGCGGCACGGCCGGGACCTCACCGCCTACTTCCCGGACATCGTCGCCCAGCTCGACGCGGCGCTGCTGCCCGACGTGGTCCTGGACGGGGAGATCGTCAGCTGGGACCCGGAGACCGGTCGCACGTCGTTCGCGGCCCTCGCCGCCCGGGTCAGCGCTGGCCGCCGGATCCGGGCCGAGGCGCGGGTGCGCCCGGCCGGTCTCGTGGTGTTCGACCTGCTGGAGGTCGACGGCATCGCGCTGCTCGACCGGCCGCTGCTGGAACGGCGGATGCTGCTGGAGGAACTGCTCAGCGGCCTCACCCAGCCCGCCCTCTGCCCGGCGACCCGCGACCCCGCCGAGGCGCGCCGCTGGTTCGACGACTATGCCGCCACCGGCGCGGAAGGCCTCGTCATCAAGGATCTGACCAGCACCTACTCCGCGAAGGGCCGCGGCTGGTGGAAGTGGCGGCGGCGCACCACCACCGAGGCGATCATCGGGGGAGTGGTCGGCACCCGGCACACCCCACAGGCGCTTCTGCTCGGCATCCGGCCGCCGGACGGCAGCCGGCTGCGGTACGCCGGGCGAACGGCCCCGCTCTCCGCGCTGCACCGGGCTGAACTCGTTCCGCACCTGCGGGCGCCGGTCACCGGCCATCCGTGGCCACGCCCGCTGCCGGCCGGCTGGGCGGGACCGTTCGATCAGCGGGAGCCGCTCGACTTCGTACCGGTGGAGCCCGAATTGATCGCCGAGATCGAGGCCGACGAGGCGTTCGAGCACGGCCGCTGGCGGCACGCCGTCCGCTATGTGCGCCTCCGGACGGATCGGCTGCTGCCGATTCTGTGATGGGATACGCCGCATGGTCGAGTCGCAGGCGCCGGTGCTGGAGATGTTGTGGGAGGCCGACGACCCCCACCGGACGCTCGACGGGCGGTTCGGTTTCAGCGACGGGCCGTCGGCCGGCCGCTGGGTCGCCGACACGCTGGACAAGCACTGGGGCGTTCGCGCCAGCTCGTGCGAGCGGATCGTGATGAGCGGCGGCAACGCGCTGGCCTGGGTCGGCACGCCGTCCGGCCGGCTGCTCGCGAAGTGGTCGGTGGTGCCCGAGCGGTTCCCGCGCCTGGCGGAGACGGCACGCCTCACGAACTGGCTGCACGCCCGGGGGCTGCCGGTGTCGGCGCCGGTTCCCGCGCGCGACGGCCGGCTCCAGGTCGAGGTCGACGGGGTCTCCCTCGGCGTGCAGCGTGTAATCGTGGGCGACCTGCTCGACACCGCCGATCCCGGGCAGGTGCGGGCGGCCGGCGCCCTGCTGGCGCAGCTGCAGGACGCGCTGGCGGCATATCCGGACGCCGATCGGATGCCCGCCGTCTCGTCGAAGCCGTTGGCGGCCCGGATCGCCGGCTGGCTCGACTCGTGCGCCGGCCATCTGCCGGTGGCCGCTCGTGACACGCTGCGCGAACTCGTCGCCGGCGCGCCACCCGACCGGTCCGCCCGGCAGCTCGTCCACTTCGACTTCCGCTCCGCCAACCTCCTGTGCGAGGGCGGTGAGATCGTCGCGATCATCGACTTCGAGGAGGCTCAGCACGAGCACCGGCTCGTCGAGCTGGCCCGTGCGGCCGTCCTGCTCGGCACCCGCTACCACAACTGGGGGCCGGTGCCGGCCGAGGTCCGCGCGCAGTTCCGGGCCGGCTACGAGTCCGAGCGCCCACTGACCCCGGCCGAGGCGGACTGGCTGGACATCCTCGTGCTCTGGCAGAGCTGGGCGATGGTCCCACCGGGCGACGACCCGACCGGGTGGGGGCCGTCAGCGCTGAGCCAGCTGCCCCCCAGCCGTCCCGCCGATGCTCGAGCCGCCGGTGGTTCCGGCTAGTACTGCTACGGCGGATCACTACTTCGAGTAGTTCTGGATCGTTTCCCGGACGTGGTCACGGTTGAGCAGGTGCAGGGTTGGGACGAGG